>CALEHE010000265.1 GCA_937876415.1 uncultured Actinomycetes bacterium | reverse complement strand
GAACAGCAAGCGCGCGAATTGCTCTACGAGGAAACCGTTTGGAATGTTGCATCTGCAAATTCGGTCGCAATTTCTCGTTCGTGGACATTTGCCGATGTCAGTCAAGCCCTTGTTTCGTGGGTTGATCGGTCACATGAGATTGATGCGGCAACAATCCATCAGGCGACTTCATTAGGGTGAATATCGGTATGACTTTCGAAGTTCCTTTTGTCCGCATTGTGGTTTTGTCATTTGACGGTGGACAAATGACTCTTGATTGCATTGAGTCGTTGGCGAAAACTGATTGGCCGCGTGATCGCTATGAAATTGTCATGGTTGATAACGGCTCGCTTGACGATGTCACCGAGCGAGTTCGCGCGCAGTACCAGAACGTTCGGATTCTTGAACCTTTGCGCAACTTAGGGTTCGCGGGTGGCTGCAATTTGGGAATACAGGCGATCGCTTGTTCGAGCGGTCAGCCACTTCACGACTACGACCATGTCGCATTAGTGAACAACGACGCCACGGTTGAGGCTGGTTGGTTGAAGGCTTTAGTTGAAGCGATTGAAATGGGACTCGACGTTGGTGCAGCAAGCGCCAAGATGTTGTTTGCTGATCGATTTACCGGGATTGACATTGAAGTTTCTGAAACATCAATTGCTGGCGGTGGCGACGACCGACTTGTCGGAGTCTGCGTGTCTGGTATTCGAATTGATGGCGAACGCCGCGATGATCGATTGCAGTTTGACGAGGGTTTCCACGGACCCGTTGGCTTTGACCCGACACGCGGTGAAGAGTTTGCGCGCTGGAGTAAAAATCGCGGAGCGTTACGTATCAGCGAAACACGAGTTGATGAATCGGTTGAGCAAGTGGTCTCATTTCGGTTGTCGGCCGAAACCGAGCGCACAGTTACTTTGCGTTCAGATATTGATGAAGTAACGGTGAAGATCGGTGGTGGCTACGCCGACAAGAAGCCGATATTCACCTGGGTTGATGTGCGAGTCGGGAGCGATGTCTTTGATGTGATCAACAATGTCGGGTCAAATCTCTACGAACGCGGATTTGGTGGCGACCGCGGATTTCTTGAACGCGACTTAGGTCAGTTTGAACAGGCCGTCGAAGTTTTTGCGTGGTGTGGCGGTGCAGTGTTGTTGAAGAAGGCCTACCTTGACGCGGTTGGGGTTTTTGACGAGCGTTTGTTCTTGTATTACGAAGACACCGATCTGTCGTGGCGTGGTCGCTTGCAGGGTTGGCGTTATCTCTATGCACCCGGCGCATTGGTTCGACACCGTCATGCGCAGTCATCAGGTGTGGGTAGCGACACCTTCCGCTTTTACACCGAACGAAATCGCTTACTCGTGTTAGTAAAGAATGCGCCATTGTGGTTGGCGGTGCGATCTGGACTAGGTGAACTGAAGCGCACTGTCATCATCAATGTCAGGCACTTGATATTGCGACCGTTGACTTTACGTATGCCATCGCGTCCAGAAGCGGCGATGCGACGTCGCGTGTTGAAGTCGTATCTGTCGTTGGTTCCGGCAATGCTGCGTGATCGCTGGTTGATGGACCGTCGTTGTTCGCGTCAATCGTTAATGAAGTGGGAAGTGTCGAAATGACACGATTGAAAGTTGCGATCTATAACTTGTACTGGGCCACGTACGGCGGCGGTGAACAAGTGAGCGGTGCGATCGCCGAAACACTGTCGTCGCATTGTGATGTCACCTTGCTTGGGCCAGAAGAACCAAATATTGAAGCCACTCGCGCACGACTCGGTGTTGACCTCGCCGGATGTTCGTGGCGAAAAGTGGTTGATGATCTTGAGGCCAGCACTGCCAGTGCTGACTTTGATGTATTCATCAACGGCACCTATCGCAGTCACACGGTGAACCAGGCGCCGGTTGGTTTGTATTACGTGCACTTCCCAGAACCACCGTCAACCTCGCGTCGTAAAGCGGTTGATGTCGTTGCGCGAACTGGGTTAGGTGCAATGAAGATGGCCCCACGAATACCTGATCGGCTCGAAAGTGTTCGGCGCGGATTGCAGCGTCGCGTGATTGATCAATCGTGGACTAAGTCGTACACAAAGTTCTTGTCAAACTCGCAGTACACAGCGGGTTGGGTCAAGAAGTTGTGGGATGCCGACAGCGAGATTGTGTATCCGCCCGTTCGCACCACCGTCAAGCCAGGTACGAAGGTTGATCTGATTACATCAATTGGAAGATTCTTTGACCCGTCACTTGGACATTCAAAGAAGCAACATGAATTGCTTGAAGCGTTCACACAAATGTTTTCGTCGCGCAATGGTGTGGGCCCGTGGAAGTTGTCATTCGTGGGTGGAGCCGATGGTGCGAGCCGTGACTACGCTCTCGCGATGCGCCGTGGGGCGATTGGTCTTCCGGTTTCGGTCAATCTGAATGCACCAAGAGATCTGGTTGAAACCACATTGGCGACGGCGAGCATCTATTGGCACGGTGGTGGTTTTGGTGAAGACCCCGAACTGCATCCTGAACGTTTTGAACATTTCGGTATTGCGGTTGTTGAAGCGATGGCCGCAGGTGCTGTCCCAATAGTTTTTGCGGCAGCTGGTCCGGCTGAAATTGTGCGTCACGCCGTCGATGGGTACCACTGGAAGACACTCGGCGAGTTGCAGGCGTATACGAGAGTGCTGATGAATGATGAATCATTGCGACTCAAGATGTCGGCATCAGCTCAAGAACGCGCCGCCGAATTCAGCGTGGAAGTGTTCGGCAGTCGAATCAACGCCTTGCTCTAGATTCTTGGGCGTCAAAAGTGCCACATATGGCACGCTTTCGCGCCCAATGGGGTGGTTAGGTGACGTAGCCGAGGACGTCGATTAA
>CALEHE010000264.1 GCA_937876415.1 uncultured Actinomycetes bacterium | reverse complement strand
GTCAGCCACCCGTGGCTTTTGCCAACGTTCCGAGATACAACTCGATCACGTTGGGGTCGCCGAGCAATTCGCGACCGGTACCGGTGTAGGCATTGCGACCTTGGTCGAGAACGTATCCCCGATTCACTACTTGTAAGCACCGTCGGGCATTTTGCTCAACCATCAAGATCGCAACTCCCGAAGCATTGATGGTGCGGCATTGAACGAATACTTCGTCCTGTAAGGCTGGCGAAAGACCTGCCGATGGTTCGTCAAGTAGCAAAACCTTGGGCTCAAGCATCAGGGCTCGTCCCATGGCAACCATCTGTCGTTCGCCACCTGACAATGCACCAGCTCGTTGGGCAGACCGATCGGCCAACTTGGGAAACATCTCGGCGACATACCCAAAGCGCTCCTTGAAGACCGATGGTTTCAAGAAACATCCCATTTCGAGGTTCTCTTTGACGGTGAGGCTCGGAAAGACATTCTTGGTCTGCGGAACGTACCCAACTCCTAAGGGCACCAACTCATGTGCTTTGTGCCCAGTGATGTCTTGGCTGTTCAGAGAAATTGTTCCTGAGCGGATCTTGCACAAACCGAGGATGGCTTTCAACAGCGTTGACTTGCCTGCACCATTCGGTCCAATAATGCCGACAAACTCACCGGCACGAACCTCAAGATCACAGCCATTCAAAATATTGACTTCGGGGATATACCCAGCAACCAGTTCTTGAGCATGAAGGACAATTGAGTTCTCCATCATTCACCCTCCAAAAGGGACTGACCTTGACGGGTCCCTAAGTAAGCATCAATCACCGCAGTATTTGATGAGATGTCGTCTGGAGTTCCCTCGGCGATGATGCGGCCTTCGGCCATGACGATGACCCAGTCAGAAATATCGTGAACCATATCCATGTCGTGTTCGACGAAAAGTACGGTCATTCCGTCATCACGCAAACCGCGAATGTGCTGGTTCAACGATTGCTTTAACGCCGGGTTAACACCAGCCATAGGCTCGTCAAGCATGACCAGTGTTGGGTTGGTCATCAGCGCACGCGCCATTTCGAGCAATTTTCGTTGACCACCAGATAATGAACCGGCATATTCGTCGCGCATGTGGTCCATTTTGAAACGAGTCAGAAGTTGGTCAGCTCGTTCGGTGATCTCGGCTTCTTGCCCTTTCCATAAGCCTGCGAACAAACCGTTCCACCACTTTTCACCCTTTTGATCGGTGGCTCCAAGACGCATGTTTTCAATGACCGATAACTTCGTGAGACTCTTTGTCAGTTGAAATGTTCGGACCATGCCAAGAGCGGCTGTCCGATGAGATGCAACACCATCCATGGATTTTCCATTGAAATTCCATTGACCCGAATTCGGCTGATCGAAACCAGTCAGCAAATTAAAGAAAGTCGTTTTGCCCGCACCGTTGGGCCCAATCAACGCAGTGATTGAACCTTTCTGAACTTCAAAATGTTCAACGTCGACTGCGACGATCCCGCCGAATTCGCGACGAATATTGTCCGCCGTCAAAATCGGGTTTGGTTTGCGAGACCCTGGTACTCGGTCAACTGACTGAAGAGCCTCGCGTGCTTGAGCAGCAGTTTCGCCATAAGTTCGCTCAGCGTCCATCGAAGGCCATCTCCTTGCGATTACCAAAAACACCCTGGGGTCTAAACACCATCAAAAGAATCAATGTGATACCGATCAAAATGAAGTTCAACTGACCGACTTGAGTTGACTTCATGATCGTAAAGTTGCCGATACTGACGGGATCTTTAGCGACCTGACGTAAGAAGTTGTCCATGAATGTGAAAAGTCCCCAAAACATCATGGAACCAACAATTGACCCCGACACCTTGGCGACACCACCGAGCACGAGTGCCGTTAAAATGTAGAACGTGAGGTCGCGACTGTAGTTATCTGGTTGAACGCTTCCCCGGTCGAGCGCAAAAATCATTCCAGAAACGGTTCCGATCACACCACCAAGAATTAATGATTGCATTTTGTATGAATAAACGTTCTTGCCGAGCGATTTAACGGCGTCTTCGTCTTCACGGATCGCCTTCAAAACACGACCCCATGGCGATTTCATCAACTTGTAAACGACAAACCCAAAAATAGCAACGAGTAACCATCCAACAATTAACACCCAAAACTCGCGCCCAGTGAACTTGAACGGCCAAAACCCGTACTTATCTGATTCTTGAATTCCAAAGTCGTTACCTAACTTTCGGAAACTGCCCGAAAAACCGTTGATTCCATCGCTACCACCAAAATACGTCTTGAACTTCACAGAACGTACAACCAATCGAATGATTTCGGCAGTGGCGATGGTGACGATTGCGAGATAGTCAGCGCGTAGTCGCAAGGTCGGTATTCCCATTAAGAGTCCGAGGACGACCGAAAAAAGAATTCCGATAGGGATGCCCCACCAAAATGAAATATCGAAATAGTGCGCAGTCATGCCAAGTCCGTACGCACCACAAGCCATAAATCCCGCCTGGCCGAAATTCAAAAGACCGGTATAGCCAAATTGCACATTCAAACCCAATGCCGCAATTGCAAAGTACACCGCGTTAATGCCGATGAAACCCTTGAGGCTATTTTCAAAGATGAGGTTCCAATCCATAACTAACCAACCCTCTGTGCTCGGCCCAAAATTCCTTCAGGTCGCAGTAGCAGTACCAAAATAAGAATGACGAGAGCAGGAGCTGTCTTGAGCTCAGTTGGTACAACCAAACTCGACACTTCAACCAAGATTCCGATCACGAAACCACCGACCAAAGCACCAAAGGCGCTTCCGAGACCACCCAGCGTGATTCCTGCAAACAATAAGAACAGCAATCGACCGCCCATGTCGAAGCTCACTTGCTCGTCGAGACCTCTGAAAATTCCGCCAGCAGCGGCTAAACAACCACCCAAGATCCAAACCAGCCGGATGACTTTCTCGGAATCGATACCAGTCGCCGAAGCTAGGTCGGGATTATCAGACACTGCACGAGTGGCTTTGCCAAGACGGGTGAATCGCAGGCCAAGTGCGGTCACGATCAAGATTGCCAAACACAGAATTGACATTATGAAATCTCGTGGCGTGATACTGACTGGACCGAAGTCCCAAGCCCTTTGTAACGAGAAATCTGCGAATGGACGGGTGCGACCTTCAAACCTCGAGAGAAAAAAGTTGCGCAACGCGATGGATAAGCCGACGGTTAACACCATTTGGGTAACCAAGCCGATTCCGCGTCGTCGTAAAGGTCCGAAAATTCCTTTATTAAGAGCCCAACCGAAACCGCCGCCCAAAATGATGCCTAACGGAGCGGCCCAAAAGATATGGAAAGTTCCGTCGTCTTGGATGCCGGGGATGAAACTTAAGAAGCCGAGAAACGTCAACCCAGTCACGTTGAAAACGAAGGCCATGATTCCACCGAAGGTCACCATTTCGCCATGGGCAAAGTTAGTTAGTCCGGTCGTTCCGAAAATAAGTGATAGTCCGACCGAGCACATCGCCAAAATCAGCCCTAATCGAATTCCGTCCGAAAATCTTTGGGCGACTCGTTCAAAGCCAGATTGGGAAACGTTTTGTGAATCTCCGGTGAAATAGGTAACGACCTTTGTTTTCGTTACAAATGAATCAGTGAGAACATTTTGAATAGCAGGGGTTTTGGCATCAAGTTGTTCACCTGACGGCAAGGTCGCTTCGTTCAATGAGACTGTGTAGTCAGCGCGAGTTGGCACCGAAATGATCACGATTCCTTCGGCGTCAGTGACTCCTGTTTCAACCACTGAGCCGGTTGAATCAGTCACCGTTATCTCGACACCAGGAACGGGCTGATTGTCAGTTTTACCGTCCGCGGTGCGACCTTGATCCTTAACTTGAATTCGAAGTGCGTACTCGCTGTCTTCGGCCTGAGCCGGGCTGAGCGCGAATCCGAGAACTGAGAAAATCGCCGTTGCAAGAATGAGTAGACGAGCAATCGGGGAAGATTTCATCGGTGATTTCACTTGAAATTCAACTCTCCCCAGAAACCCGGTAACAGAACCGTCTGGCTCCGCCTTGAACTTGACCTAGCGTAGTGCAGGACCTATGCCTGATGGAACTTGCGCACTCACAAACACATCCCGCCTGAGGCCAATTATGTGGATCCTCGGTGCCGCCACGCTCTTTGGAACGACGGGGACAGTTTTAGCCAACGGACCACTTGGCGTCGACCCTGTTTCGGCGGGGGTTGTCCGGCTTTTGGTAGGTGGCGCTGGGCTCGCCATCTTCAGTTATCGGCACTTTCGCCAAGTCCTCGGTCAGTTTTGGTTGACTGGTCTGGGAGCCGTTGGCGTTGGGGCATACCAATTGTGTTTTTTCTACTCAACTCGACATGCGGGAGTCGCCGTGGCGACCGTCATCACGATCGGTAGCAGTCCCCTCTTCGCTCGTCTGATTGGAGCGCTTCGTCATCGACCTCCTCCACATCGTCTGTGGTATTTAGCAGCACTGATCCTTTCGGTTGGGTTGGCGTTCTTGTCATCCGCACAAGATGCGGACTCACAAGTTGAGCTTGTTGGGGTTATTTCAGCGTTGGTCGCTGGACTGTCATACGCGATCTATACCGAATGCGCTGCAGTTTTGATTGACCAAAAACTTGATTCAACAGCGGTCATGGGTGTGCTGTTTTTGAGCGCAGGAATATTGACGAGTCCGTTCCTTTTGTTTCGACCAGTTTCGTGGATCGCAACCCAACGAGGGGTCGTCATGATTGTTTACTTGGGGATTGTGACATTGAGTCTTGCGTATGTTGCCTTTGGTAAAGGTCTCAAAAAGTTGGTTCCAACGACGGTCGTCATGCTCACACTTCTTGAACCTGTGGTTGCCACGCTTCTAGCCTATTTTGTGCTTCATGAAAAGGTTTCTGGTCCAACATGGTTTGGCACGGTTTTGGTGCTGGTCGGACTTCCGATCATTGCGATATCGGTTCAACGACCTACTACCGTCAAGTCATGACGAATCTCCAGGTTGCTCCTCTACCTATCACTAACCGAGTCACACGGATGCTCGGCATTGACTACCCGATTGTTCAAGCACCAATGGGATGGATCGCTCGTTCGCAACTCGCTTCAGCAGTGAGCAATTCCGGGGCACTCGGAATTATCGAAACCTCTTCAGGTGAACTTGACAATGTTCGACAAGAGATCTTGCTTATGCGCGAGTTGACCGACAAGCCGTTCGGTGTGAACATCGCGCAATTATTCGTTCGTGATCCGTCGATTGTTGATTTTGTAGTTGAGCAAGGCGTCAAGTTTGTGACTACCTCAGCGGGCAACCCCCAGCAATACACCAGTCAGTTGAAGGCAGCAGGTCTCACTGTTTTTCACGTCGTCCCGACACTGGCTGCTGCTCTCAAAGCAGTTGATGCTGGGGTTGATGGGCTTGTGGTCGAAGGTGGCGAAGGCGGTGGCTTTAAGAATCCGCAAGACGTCTCGACAATGGTGCTGTTGCCTTTGATCGCATCGAAGGTGTCACTACCGATTATCGCTGCGGGCGGTATTTGCGATGGCGTATCGATGGCTGCAGCTTTTGCCCTTGGCGCCGAAGCAGTGCAAATGGGAACGCGAATGGTATCTGCCGCAGAATCCCCAGTTCATGACAATTGGAAGAACTCCATTGTTGACGGCGCAGAAACGGGAACCGTTTTCTTGAATCGCCTGTCACGGCCAGGTTTGCGAGCATTGCGCACTGAGAAAACAACTCAGTTGGAAAAACAAGACCACGTCCCGCTCACGGAAATGTCACGAGCCCTCGATCTGTATTTTGGCGGAGATATGGAAGCGGCGATTGCACTTACTGGTCAAGTGATGGGACGAATTGAGTCAGTCAAGCCGGTGCAAGAAATCATCTATGAGACGATCGCAGAATTACGTTCGGTCATTTCAGGATTGGCATCAGCAATCTGATTTGAAACCATCCAAAGGTTGACGAGCGACAAGAAAAACATCGTTGCTCCGAATATATGGATACCAACAAGTAACGCAGGAATGTCGTTGAAGTACTGCACATAACCGACGGTTGCTTGCAAGATAGCGATGACAAGAACCATCTCAAGCGGACCAAACAACTGTTGCGCGCGTTGCTGTTTCATCTTCCAGGCAACAATCAACAGAAGGGCGATCGCTACGAGAACCGAAATACCGTGAATGCGCGCAACTGTGATGATTGCTACATCAAACCGGCGGGCCTTTTCGTCTCCGGCATGAGGGCCAGAACCGGTGACAACCGTCCCGGTGACGAGAGCCACGCTTCCCATAACAACTGTCAGGCGAACCAGTTTCTGAAGGCCAGACAGAGTCGATAAGCGATCAAGCTTGCGGTCCGTCTTCGCACGCTGGTGCAATATCAACGCATTAGCAACCAGAACCATAGAAAGTATGAAGTGACCTTGATTGGCGAGTGGATGCAGATCGGTGAGGACAACGATTCCTCCCAGCACGATCTGACCGATGACACCTGCAACCAAACCCCACGAGAGCATGACCAAATCTTTGCGGTAAGGAACACGAAAACGTGCTGCCAAAACTGCTGCGATGACGATGACAGTAACAAGACCTGTGAACAAACGATTGATCTGTTCAATGGCCCCGTGGGTCGTGGAAACATCAATGAACTTTTCAGAATTACAACGAGGCCAATCAGAACAACCCAAACCTGAACCGGTGAGACGAACAGCGGCGCCGCTCACAACAATGACACACAACAAAATCAGAGCGAAGCGAGTGACCCAAATGTACCCAGCAGGACTCACCTGTCGTGCTTTTCGGGCTTCATCTGACGAACTCATGTGACCACAGTAGGCGCATGGGTTCGTCAGCGCCAGCCGTTAGGACTACGGTCACATTGTGCTCACATCTTTTGACGACTACCCCATTCACTCAGGAAGTGCTCCAGTCAACGAAACAGGAACAAGCGACCCCAATCACTACGACCGCTATTTCTTTAACGGGTATCGCTCCGATGCTTCGTTGTACTTCGCTGTGGCAATGGGTTTGTATCCCAATCGCCACGTAGCTGATGCTTCTTTTTCAGTCATTGTGAACGGTCAAGAACAGATATCGATTCATGCATCGTGCCGCGCTCACCCCGATCGAGCGAAGACGAACCATGTCGGACCTATCCAGGTAAATGTTCTTGAACCGATGAAACGACATCAGATCATCGTTGATAGCGCCGAGCACGGAGTGAAGGCTGACTTGATTTTTGTGGCACGTAGTGGACCAGTTCAAGAGCCACACTTCTTAGTAAAGGCAGGGCAGCGAACTCTGTTTGATTACACCCGACTGACACAGTTTGGGCACTGGAGCGGATGGGTTGAAGTTGACGGTGTGCGACACGAAGTAGACGCGACATCTACATACGGATCGCGCGATCGTTCATGGGGTGTTCGACCAGTTGGACCAGCCGCAGAACTAGGCGCTCCGGTGGGTGAACGACAGTTCTATTGGTTGTGGGCGCCGATCAACTTTGAAAATTTCGCAACCCACTTTGATGTGAACGAATACGCTTCCGGCAAACGTTGGCATGAGACCGGGTTCATCATTCCTGACGGAGATCAAGCAGCTCATGAAATGGAGCGAGTTGAGTATGCGACCACATGGCGCCCCGGCACACGGTGGGCGCAGGAATTTTCCATTGATCTCATTGACGAGGCTGCAGATGTTCACTCAATTGTTTTAGAACCGCTGTACGAGTTCCACATGCTCGGAATCGGGTATGGCAATCCTGAATGGGGTCATGGACATTGGAAGGGCGAACTCGCAGTCGGCTCCGAACGATGGGCTCTGCCAGTACAAAACCCATGTGATCCTCGAAATATTCATATTCAGGCGCTGTGTCGTGCCACGATGACCGATGCTCAAGGAGTGACGCATCACGGAATTGGCATTCTTGAACAGTTGATCCTTGGCCCACATGAACCAACTGGACTCACTGGAATCATTGACCCATCTCGTTAGTAGTTCCTATCGAATTTGGATTCGTCGTTTATGTGTGACGAATCGTCATGCCGCCATCAACAACGATTGACGCGCCAGTAACGAAACTCATCGCAGGCATACACAAACTGACCGTCATGTGTGCGACTTCTTCTGGTTCTCCGTAACGACGCAAGGCGACATGGCGCTGGGCATACTTGCTCTTCATATCCGACGGAATCGCCACTGTCATACCAGTATTGATCGGCCCTGGACAGATGCAGTTGACAGTGATTCCGTCCTTGCCCAGTTCAACCGCCAAACTTCGTGTGAGGCCGGTAACGCCGGACTTTGAAGCCGAATATGCCGACAAAGTTGGTGTTGCAACAATTGATTCAGTTGACGCAACGTTGACGATCCGGCCAGAGGAAGATTGCTTTAAATGAGGTAGCGCAGCGCGAACGAGATGAACGTACGCCGACAAGTTAATTGCCAAAGTTGTGTCCCAGGCCGCCAAGAAGTCGTCACTTGATGAGGAAACTGGGGACGATAGAGAAATACCGGCGTTGTTGATCACGATGTCAATTCCGCCGAACGCGCCTACAACATCTTTGACTATGTTGTTCAGTCGTTCAATATCTTGAACGTCGGCAGCGAAGCCGAGAGCTAGTTGAGGCCCGTATTCCTTGTCAATAGCCTGAACGACTGCGTCAACTTTCTCTTGATTGAGATCGATGACAACTACTTTTGCTCCTTCATCAGCAAGAAGAAAAGCAGTCGCTCGGCCCATTCCGCTGGCCGCGCCAGTCACAATGGCAACTTTGCCATTCAGGCTTCGGGAGAGATTGCTCAATCGAGACATGGTCGCTCTTTCTATGTTCGTGAGTAGCGCTGCATGCCACCCATGCCGTACATCTTCATGACAAGGGCTCGTTCAACAGTTACCTCCATGAAGGCGGTGTCGGGGCTGTTATCGGGTCCCCCAGGAGCGAAGCCGTTGAGGTCGTAGTCAAAGACGCCATTCCACAAACGACGTTTTGTTTCAATGTCACTCAGTACTCGCGCAATTCCCCACACTTCTACCCCGTCGCCATTTTCCGTGACTTGCCAATGAAGAGCGACGCGAGGGTTCTCTGCGACATTTCGGGTCTTGGTTGATGTCAATCCCACCATGATCCACAGCGTTTCTCCATCCCAGCAGGGATGCACTGGAACGACGTCTGGCTCTTGGTCGGCACCGACAGTTGCGATGTGTGCCCACATGCTGAGCGCAGAACTGGCTGTCTTCACTTCTTCAATCGTGATGTCACTACTCATGATTCCCCCTCAGGAAGGTTTTGAATTTTCTGATGCTTCATTACGGTCGTACTTCGTAAAACGCGTTGAGTGAATGTTCAATGTCTAGTTTGCGAAAACGAGAAAATCCAGCAGCGCTCGCCATTTCGCGAGCCTTTGATTCTGGCAACCCAAGAGTTCCCAAGCCGGCCCCGCCCACAGTTGACATCGCCGATGACATACAACTCATCACGCTGATGCCGTACATCAACGAAGCCATGGGATTCTTTGCCATGTTTTCACCGAAGGTATCGAGCGCTTTGATGTCAACCAGTAGCCAGATTCCGTCAGGCTTCAAAGAACCGCGAATTGCTGCCATGACGTCTTGCGGGTGAGTCATATCGTGAATGCAATCAAAGGCCGTTACAAGGTCTAAGGATTCGTCTCCGGGAAGAGGTGAAACTCTTGGATCAACGAAATGCACATTTGTGGTCTCATCAATAGATTTCTTTTCAAGGGCGCGATCCAGTGCGTAACGCGATATGTCATATCCAGTGACCGAACTCTTTGGGAATGCCTGCGCCATGCGAAGCGCAGCTCCTCCAGCCCCGCACCCGATATCGGCAACCAAAGCGCCGCCCTCCAAACGAGAGACCGCTCCGTCAAGTGCGGGAAGAACTACTGGGAGCAAATACGAACGACTCCAAGGTTCAAAACTTCGTTCAATACCGACGGCACCTTCTGGACCGTGACTGTCGTAATCGAGACCGATACCTGTACGGAAACTCTCGGGAAGCGCGGTGAGACCTGACATGGTCTGGGGTAACCGATGAAACATTCCCATTCCGAATGCTGGATGGAGTTCATCCGCTAAGACGACGATTGCTTCGGGCGTCATTGAGTACGTCTCAATGCCTTGTTCATCAATACTGACTTCGATCAGGCGCGCGGATGCTTGATTATGAATCCACTCTTGAACCCAACGGGGATGCAACTGCAGCGAAGCAGCGAGTTCATCAGATGTCACTGGATGACTAAACGACGACAGGCTTTGGTACAAACCGAGACGATCACCGAGATGAATCATTCCGGCAGTAACAGCACCTTCGAGTTTGGAAAAAACCAAGAAGGAGTACATCTTCAGCAAATTCGGATCAAGATCACGCCGGACACTCATCAGAAGGTCCTTTGATCGTTAGCCATGTGTTCAACATCGCTTAATTTGGTTAAACCGAAGAAATGTCCGTCGCCAATTTCAAATGATTCAAGCCGACTGATTGAGGCATGGCCAATGACAAACCGCTCCCACTCCCATGGCGTCGGAGCCAAGCCCAAAATATGCCCGATAAATACGCTATTCGTGCCCGCATGAGCGACACATAAAATCTTTCGATTCGGATTCTCAATATGCCAAACCGGCAAATCTTGCGGACTGGCTGCAACTCCTCGTTCACCCAAAAAAGTTTCCGCACCTTTGTGAATGCGTGTGACAAACTCTCGAACTGGCTCGCCGTCGGTTAGACCATCCCAACGCTTTTCGGCAATGCGACTCCGTTCCTCACGATATGCGGCATCGGCCTTTTCGCGCGGCGTACCGTGCCACAACGGATTACGTATCTCTTCCAGCCAATTCTGAGTGACGCTAGATCCAGAAGCGATCTTCCGCTGAGCAAGAAGTGGTGCGGCAGTTTGTTGTGCTCGCACTAAAGGTGACACCCAAATTTCATCAAAATGCTCACCTCCTAATGCCTGAGCCACACACTCGGCTTGCGCAAACCCCAAATCAGTGAGGGGTGGATTATCAACATTGAGATCATCTTTGATCCATTCAGGTTGCCCGTGTCGGACCAGAACTATTTCCATACGCCTATTGTGGCATTTACCAGTGGGTTATTCAGACGTATGGTGCGACGCTTCCCAAGATTTAAACATCGCGGCGTAGATACCAGGTCGCGTGACTAGTTCTTGATGCGACCCGTCCTGAACCAGCACGCCTGAATCAAGAACCAAAACTCGATCGGCTCGAACCGCCGTAGACAGGCGATGAGCGATCGAAATCGTGGTCCGTCCCTGAGAAATTTTGTCCAGGGCACGCGTCAGGCGAACTTCGGTTGATGCGTCAACTGACGAGGTGGCTTCGTCAAGAATCAAAATGTCAGGGTTGATCAGCGATGCGCGAACCAAGGCGATGAGTTGACGCTCTCCGGCCGACAGTTGTGCTCCACGCTGACCAACAACTGTTTCCAAGCCGTTAGGAAGAGCTTCAAACCAATCCTGAAGATCAACATGGGAAAATGCGTTGATGAGATCTTGATCGGTTGCAGCTGGAAGCGCAAAGCGCAGATTCGCGGCAACAGTGTCAGAAAAAAGAAATGGTTCTTGGGGAACGACAACCAAAATCTTGCGAAGTTGTTCATTGGCGATGCGATTGATAGGCACTCCACCTATCGAAATGCCACCAACACTCGGGTCAGAAAAACGGGCCAGCAATCGGCCAAGGGTTGTCTTTCCCGAACCCGTTTCCCCGACGACTGCTACCTGGGTTCCAAAAGGAATCGTGCACGTCAATCCGTGCAGCACATTGTGTTGATCACTCTCAGATTCACCGTCTCGCGGTCTATATGAAAAAGACAGGTTCTCGACCCTGATGTCTAATGGACCTTTGTCAATCGAAATTGGGTATTGCGGTGCGGGAGGTCCAACCGGAATCGCCAATATGCCCAATATTCGGCGCATTCCTGAAACTGCAGTTTGAGTTTGGTCTAGGACTTCGGTGAGTTCAGCAATTGGTTCAAGAAAGCGGTAAGTCAAAAAGATAAAACCAACGAGGGCCCCTGCCGACAATCCCGATTCTGCTCCGCGCCATAGTCCGATGAACACGACCGCAGATACTGAAAACGCGCCGAATATCTCACCGGATGGAAAAAGTAACGCTCCGATCAAGGTCGCTTTTGTTTGGGCATCACCTCGAGACTTTGCTGATTGCTTAACGCGTTCACCAAAGATTTGACCGGCAGAGTAAGCGTGAAGAGTCTCGCCTCCGGTGATGAGTTCTGCTGTTGATCCGAGCACCTGTGAATTAGCCAAACGCGAGGCATCGTATGCTGCGACCAGTCGTGACTGAACACGACGTAAGACATAAACCAACGGAGCAGATATGAAAATCACGACTAATGCAAGGAGCCAGTCATAAGCAAGCATGACACCAGAAACAATGATCATGAGCGCGCCATTTAGCAAGTACGCCAAACCTCCCCAAGAAAAGAACTGTGAAAGAGTTTCCACGTCAGATGTCACTCGTGACACCAAGGACCCACGTTGCTCGTCGTTGTGGTCTTCAAGACTCAACAAGTGGATATGTTGAAATAATTGCACGCGTAACTCGTAGAGCGCCGATTCACTGCGCTGACCCAATCTTGAAACCGCAGTTCTTTGTGCGACTCCGGCAATCACCAGATAAATCGCAGCTCCAATACATAACTTGATCACTAAAGCCACATCAACATCTTGGGAGTTGCCGGAGGTTGCCCTCTGTAGACCGTGATCAATTGCGATTTGAATGGCGACAGGAACAACGACGCGCCCACTGGATCCGATCAGGGCTAAGAAGATGGTCAATCCGATGCCTTGGCTAAGACTGGGTACGGCTCGAACCCCCTTATTCAGTGTCGTGAGGGCACCTCCGGTGGAAATTGTCATCCTTGAACACCCTCAACTTGATCATCGGAGGCAGATTCAGGTTTCTCGTACGCCTGCATCAACAATCTGTACTGGTCACTCTGAATCAAAAGTTCAACGTGACTGGTCGGTCCATGGATTTCGTCAACATCAAAGAACATCACAGTTTCGGCCATTCCGATGAGAGAAGGTCGCGAAGCAACGGCGATGACGATCGTGTCGGACAATTCGGTTCTGATGTTGTTGAGAACACTGATTTCGGTGTTGGGATCGAGAGCACTCGTTGTGTCATCCAAAAGAAGCACCCGGGGTCGTCGCACGATAGCCCTAGCTAAAGCGATTCTCTGTCGTTGACCACCTGATAAACCAACGCCGCGTTCGCCGATCAGAGTGTCAATTCCTTGAGGAAGTTGGAAAACGAAATCAGCCTCGGCCACCTTTAACGCCCAACTGAGATCAATATCAGAGAAGTTCAGTCCCATGCACATGTTGTCGCGGACCGATGTACCAAACAGAAAAGGTTCTTGGAAAACCAAACATATGGATGAATCTGGGATCAAGATGCTGCCTTGCAAAGGTGGGATAGTTCCTGCGATGGTTTGAAGCAACGTTGATTTTCCACATCCGGTATATCCGACAATCGCATTGAATGATGACGGCGCAAAAGATGCCGAGAAATTGTGAGTGAGGGGGTGGTCTATATCGTGTCCAATAGACAACGAACTAATAACTAAAGATTGACCAGCATGATGTGACATTTTGCGCGGATCAGCGACAATCGGGCTCTGTCGCAGTTGTTGAATACGACCGAACCCAGCTTGTGATCGGGGCATCTCGGATAAGGCGTATCCAATCAGTCTTAACGGAAAAACCAAAAGCGTAAACATGTAAATGAAACTGGCCAACTCTCCGACCGTCAGGTCACCGCTTCGCACTCGAAATGCTCCACCAATAATCAAACAGATATTGGTCAAGTTAGGAACGAAATCAAGGGCAGCCTCAAACAATGAACGTAATTTGATTGCTTCAATTCGAGCACTCTGCACCCGCGATGCAATAACAGCGAGTCTCTCAGTCTCCCGATTTTCGGCGCCGAAAGCTTTGACAACAGTGACACCTTCAAAACTTTCGTGCACGGCGGCCGAGAGTGATCCAAGCTCGCCTTGGGCAATGTCAAACCACCGATCAACTCTTCGTTGATACAAAACATTGAGCGCGATCAATAAAGGAAACACAGCCGTAGCGGCTATTCCTAAAGCGATGTCGTTTGAGATCAACCCATAAGCCGCGATCACCATCATGAGGATCACGCTGCTCGCATATGGCAACGGAGCCATCACTGCCACACTCGCATCAACGTCCACTCCGGCACGAGTAATAAGATCGCCTGTTGATTGCTCGCGCTGCCATTGGGGTGGCTGTTGAACTAGTACGTCTACAACCCCATCAGTCAAACTTTGGGCTGTTCTCCATTGAGCGCGGCCAGCAAACGACCGACGGACAATCACTCCACATGCTCGGATAAGCGATAACCCCATCAATAGTGCCACTGCAGTCAAAGTTTGAGATAGCGAAAATTCGTCGTCATCAAAGCGCCGGACGATGACTTCGTCGATGATCCATCGCAGCAACCAAGACGACGCCACGGTACAAACAGCAAAAACCGCGGCTCCAACCATTGAAACGGTGAATAGCACGGGGTGATACGCAACGAGGGAGCGAATTAAGGTCGTAGCACGACGAAACCGTCCAGAAGATGTTGGATGACCGTGCACACAATATTCCTAGCAGTAATCTGATCTCATGCTCAGCCTTGATCACGATCAGTTCGGAATCGACCAACTGAATTTTGGCCTCTTGGTTCTCCGTTTAGTTTTAGGACTTTTTTTGGCCTATCACGGTTACAACAAGGTTTTTGGTAAAGGTGGTCTATCCGGAACCGCTTCGTGGTTCGGAAGTATGGGTATGAAATGGCCGAAGTGGCAAGCACGTGCCGCCGCTGCCACAGAAATCGGCGCAGGCGTCATGCTGGCTTTCGGTTTGCTGACTCCCCTCGCAGCAGCGGGTGTCATCGGAGTCATGGTTGTTGCTATCTATACATCACACCTCAAAGTCGGGTTCTTTGTTTTCCTCCCCAACCAAGGCTGGGAGTACTGCGCAACGATCGCATTGGGAGCACTTGCCGTCGGGACGATGGGACCAGGTGAATGGTCTCTCGACAACGCCATTAATTTTTCTCTCTCCGGCTGGGGAGCACTGATCTTGAGTGTTGTTCTTGGTGTCGGTGGAGCCGCCGTTCATCTCGCGACGTCATACCGCCCTGTGAAGAAATCATGAACGATTCAATCAATCAAAGTGGGATGAATCAGATCGAAAAAAAGGCTCCGATTTATCGGCGTCCGTTACAAGTATTTCTTGCACTCATCTGTTTGGGAATTGGCATTTTCTGGATCTATGCGTTTTTCTTTGCGTCAAAAGTAGGAATCAACGTTCTCGAGGACAAAGCTTGGACAGTTAGAGCCGAGGAGATTTGCCGTAACGCAAATCTTGAAAGAGACAAGTTGGTCGATTTACGCCGTATTGATTCGGTGGAAGGTGACGCTCTAGCTGAACGAGCCGACATCATCGATAAGGCAACGATCATCATTCAAAAGATGCTCGACGATGTCACTGTTCAAATCCCGACCGGAATCGACGATGCAAATTTGATGGAGATTTGGAGAGGTCTCTATCAAGATTGGATTGATGGAAGAGTCGTGTATACAGCAAAGCTGCGTGTGGGAGAAAATGCA
>CALEHE010000263.1 GCA_937876415.1 uncultured Actinomycetes bacterium | reverse complement strand
GCTTCGCTTTCTTTCGTGTTCCCTGCCTTGACCGTATGGAACAGTGCCCGCACCATGCTTTTTTATCAATCAACAATCATTCTTGGACTGACTGCGATTCTGATTGTTTCTAAGAAAATCCGACCAATCAGTACATCTAACTGGATTTTCCTCGGAGCACTCTTTGGTTTTGGCTGGTGGGGTTCAGCCCAATCTCTTTTTTTTATCGTTCCTTGTCTCTTGACGGTGCTCGCTCTGCGGAATTTCCCATCTATCCGCCAGTTCGGGCTGGCAATAGTTTCATTTCTTCTTGCTAGCGGACCTTGGTGGTATACAAATTTTCACACTGGATTCGCGTCACTTTCCGAAGGGCCACCAGCTGATGGCACAATTCGTGACCACCTCGTGACTCAACTCAAAATTGGATGGCCGTCGGTCGTTGGACTTCGTCAACCATTTAACGGCGAGTGGCTTCATGCGTCCCTTCCTTTTGTTTTCCTCATACTTCTTGTCGGTTCTGCGATCTATTACCTTCCACGAATGTTCAGAGACCGTCGCAACCCGAACCCCTTGTTGTTAGTCATCCCGACATTTGTTGTTTTGCAAGCCCTCGCTCCCACCGGCTCGTTCATCGGGTCGGGGCGCTATTACATCTTCGTCGTTCCATCTGTGCTCGTAGTCACCGGCACTTTCTTTGCATATCTAGTGAACAGGTTTGACCGAATTGGAAAGTTTGTCGTCGCATCTTTAGTCATCTGTGCGCTTATATCAACGGCAGTCTCACTAAGGGCGATACGTCATTTCCAATTTGGCCCGACTCATCTTTCAGATGTTGCAACTGCCTTAAACGAGCGCGACATTTCTGGGGTATACG
Organism: uncultured Actinomycetes bacterium; assembly: GCA_937876415.1. Taxonomy (GTDB): domain Bacteria; phylum Actinomycetota; class Acidimicrobiia; order Acidimicrobiales; family Ilumatobacteraceae; genus Casp-actino8. The sequence goes on along the minus strand of CALEHE010000263.1, from coordinate 272 downwards.
GGGACTATTGGGTGGTCTACGCATTGGCGTGGGAGGATTCTCAACTGAAAGTGTCGCCAACATCCACAGACCGCCGCCCTGATTGGTCACAAGAGATCCGGGCAAGTCAAGATGTGGCTTACGTTTTCTGGACCGAATACAGCGTCGATCTTGACAAACTCGAATCCACAAAAGTTGCACTAGGTCTGAAAACTGAATTCGATGAAATCCTTGTAGGAACCTACGTCTTGCTCATCCCTCAAATCAATATTCCACCCGAAGATCTCTCGTGA
>CALEHE010000262.1 GCA_937876415.1 uncultured Actinomycetes bacterium | reverse complement strand
CGTCTCATATTTTGAGTGAGCCGTACATGATCGTGACGGCGAACGTTTTGGCGGCTGACACTGACGAAGAGGCGCTTTGGCACGCCAAGTCATCGCGCTTGACGGGTTACTTGCGACGAACTGGACGCTTTTTGCCATTGCCATCAGCAGAGGATGCGGCGCGCCATCCCGATATCGCTGAGGCTGAACGAATGCCTTCGAGTCGCATCGTTGGAAATGGTGAACACGTCGCCGAACAACTGCATCAACTAGTTGATCGAGTTCATGCTGACGAAGCAATGGTCACGGCAGTTGCGTATGAGACTTCAGCACGAATTCGAAGTCTCGAATTACTCGCCAAACATTGGTGATCTAGTGAGCGACTGTTTATTGCAGTCCGTGTAGTGCACCGCCATCAAGTGGCAAACCGACACCAGTCATGAACTTGGCATGTTCAGAACACATGAAGGCGGCAACATGACCGAAGTCGTCAGGATCGCCAACGACTCCGGCTGGAATTGACGACGCAAGTGCTGCTGGGTCGGGGTAGAGCGATGACAGGCGGTCGGTGAGATGTAATCCTGGCTGAATGGAGTTCACGGTGATTCCGTCTTTCGCGACCTCACGCGCCAGAGTCTTTAAGAAACCAGTGAGACCAGCGCGAGCAGTGTTCGACAAAATCAAACGATCAATTGGTTCGCGTACCGAACTCGACGTGATCGCCAAAATGCGTCCCCACTTTTGCTGTTGCATTGCTGGCACGACGGCTTGACACATGGCCACACTTGAGACGAGGTTGAGGCGTATGGCTACGTCATATGCCTCAATGGGAGTTGATGCAAACGTTCCTGGGGGAGGGCCGCCCGCATTGGCAATCAAAATATCGATTCCGCCAAGAAGATTGTTGGATTGTTCAATCAACGACGCGATCTGTGCAAGGTCGCTGACGTCGGCAACGATGGAATGCACGGATGCGCCTTGCGAGGGCTTGAGTGAGGCCAGAGCAGATTCGAGTTTTTCGGCTGAGCGAGAGGCTAATACGACGTTGACTCCATCGGCAGCAAG
>CALEHE010000261.1 GCA_937876415.1 uncultured Actinomycetes bacterium | reverse complement strand
GAACTTTCAACCATCAAAATTTGATGAGTCTGTGGCGTTGCTTGAGCAAGAGCTGCGAAATCTTGATTGAGTTGGTCACCAAGAACCCAAACAGTTTTCTTAGATTCGCGAGATGCACCGGACACGTATCTAGTGTGCCTCAAACGTTACGAATGGGGAATATCGTGCACTGAATTTGCAAGTGGAATGATGCGATCAAGTTGGGTGCGCTGTAGGTAATCAACGATTTTGGGGTTTGAGCAAACCACATACATCTGTCCACCATTGATTCGAATCCGTGAGGCCGCTCCCAGCAAAATACCGAGTGCAGCATCATCAAGAACTGTGATGCCGTCAAGATCAAGGGCAATGTGCTGATGATTTTGATTCATTGCCTTATTGAGTAGATCGCTCAACTGGGGGAGGGTTGACAGGTCAAGTTCGCCCAAGAAACCAATGACGTATATGCCGTCAATCATGGTTGAGTGGCTCGACAAGTTCACCTCGTCAACCTATCGGCGGTTCCAGAAGCATTGAAAAGTCAGAAGAAAGGGTGAGGTCGGGTACGAGTCGACCGACCAACGGAAGGTCGGTTTTCAGCTCGTAGGTTGCTGTGACGGTGACCCAACGTTGAGTGACTCTGGTATCAACGTCGATGTCGCGGCCAAAAGAAAATAGAGCGGCGCTTTTGGCAGCAGTCGCGGGGTCTTGAGCAACAGCGGCTGCTCGAACTGCATTGCGTGTGGCATTGACAACCTGAACTTGGGCGACGACGACCACCAAAAATTGAGCGATGAGTAAGACGGCGATCATGATCAGGGGCAGAGTTAAGACGAACTCAACTGTCGATTGCCCCCGATCACGTCCCCTATGAATTGGAGATTTATGGAAGTTTCGAGGTGACACTGTCGATCACCCGATCAAAGAGTTGGCCAATCTTTCCCGCACCACCGCCGCCAGTAGCCCAGGCGATTACCAAGAGAGCAATGAGCGCGGCTGCGAGCATGACCAATGCATATTCGGACGTGGCTTGTCCAGAGTCGCGATCTGTATTAACCGGTTTGGTGAGAGTCAGAAAATAGATATAGATACGTCGTGATAGTTGCACCATAGGAATACCTTTCGGGAAAGCTGCGAATGCACTCACACTGTGATGTTGAGTTGCGACAGGGTGCCAGCAATGGTGGGCACGATAATCAGAATGATGAACGAGGGAAGAGTGCACATCACGAGGGGAAGAGAAAGTTGTATGGGAAGTTGGCGGGCCTGAGTTTCGGCACGTCGACGTCGATTGGTGCGGGCTTCATTGCCGAGCTGAAACAGTAAGTTTTCAACCGGAATTCCGAGCCGGTCGCCGGCGATGAGAACTTCACACATTGGTTGGCTCACTGGGCCGATTTCGCTTTGAAGTCGTCGTATTGCCTCAGAGAATCTTTCACCCTCATCAATTCGCCGTGTCGCAGCAATGAAATGCAGCCGCAGAATTTGCGGCGCATGTTGACCAAGAAAACTGATTCCCTGCGCAGGTGAATAGCCGGCACGAAGGGCGGCACTGAAGAGGTCAATGCAGTCGGGAAATGCGTCGGTTACAGCTCGATCTTGACGTTCAAACAACCGCTTCTTTGCTCGTCTCCACAAGAAAAATAGGGCGATGAGACCAAAGACGACGATCATGAGTGCACCAATCGTTTCGTCCAAGTGCGGCCGAGAAAATTCAGACCAACTCCAATCGTGAGGCAGGCCCAGCCGAGGGGAGTGGCCAGTAGCACCTGTCGAACTGCGGGACTATCGCTCACAATCCAGGCTCCACAAATGACGGGCAACCATGTGATGAGCCGCATCGATGCGGTAGCTGTTGCGGCCTGGGTTTGTCGTTCGAGCTTTGCTTGCGATCGATCAAGAAGCGTGTCGACGAGTGCATCAATCTGCTGTGCAATATCTCCGCCCACTTCATTGGCCAGAGCAATCACGTGCAACACCATGATGCAATCACTGTTTGCTTTTGACTCTGGTAGAGCATCAAGGATCTTGAGGCAGGCATTTCCAATGGAGAAACCGCGCATTACTAAGTTGTGTAGTTGAACTAGCAAATCGCACGGATGTGCCGAGACAGAAATTTGCAACGAAGCAGCGAGCGATAATCCTGATCGAGTGTGGCGGCTCATTGATGACAAGGCATCAATGAGATTGTCGTTGCCGTAGAGATCGAATTGTAAAAGGCGTCGCCTCGCTTGTCGTCGGGCGAATAAACGAGACATCTGAAGTTTACGAATCATGGTGGCGATAGATGTAGTGCAGACGGGGAGGATGTGATTCGGCGGGTGGCGACGAGATGACCTTGGCGATTTGAGTGACCGAGCGTTTTCCATAGGGTTGACGGCTCATATGAATCACAACATCAATCGCCGAATCAACCATGTGGCGGGCATCTTGCAATGTCCAACCTGGGGCCGCCTGCATGGTGAGAAGATCAAGGCGGTGCAATCCGTCCAATGCCGAGTTGGCATGCATCGTTGCTAAGCACCGCGAATGACCAGTATTCATTGCCTGAACGAGGGTCAGAGCCTCTAGACCGCGAACTTCTCCGACGATCAGACGATCAGGTCGCAGACGAAGAGCCGAGCGCAAAAGATCATCGAGGGAAACGTGGCCACGGCCTTCGGCAGTGGCATTGCGAGCTTCAAGTCGCACGGTATGTGGATGTGATATCAACAGTTCATGGGTGTCTTCAATGACGATAATGCGTTCACTGATGGTTGATGACTGGCCGCTGTGATCTGAAACTAAAGAAGAAACCAGACAAGTTTTCCCTGAACCGGTTGCACCCGTGATCAAAATATTGTGTTGTGATTGAGAAAGTTCGAGAAGTACTTCGTGAAGAGACTGTTGGTTGGAGTCTTCGCAAAATTCATTGAGTGCGAAGACCTCCTGTCGGAAGAGTCGAAACGCGGCAGTGGTGCCATGAACAGCAATCGGATGAATGACCGCACACACTCTGGTTCCGTCGGGCAGTCGCGCATCAACAATGGGCGAGAGGCGATCAAGTCGTCGTCCCAGCGGAGTCAGAATGCGTTCAAGAGCAATTTCAATTTGACCAGGTTGAAGATCATTGCCCCTTTCCAATATTCCGTGACGTTCAATCCACACCTCAGTTGATTGATTAACCAAGATGTCAGTCACGGTTGAGTCAGCGAAATATTCATGTAGTTGTGGTGGTAAAAGCTGTGCTTTCATAAATTGACGTCAAGTTGCACGAGAGGCATTAGGGCGGTTTGAAGCGACATGGGTAAGCGTGACTTCAAAAGCCCAGAGTCGACTCGACGTGAAATTTCTCGGGAGTACGGAACTTCGGCGACACATTTCAACTTCAGTACCGACTCAATATCGCTAGTTGTCAGAACCCGACCGGGCTCGTGAATCACGACGACACCCGAGAATGATTTGTCAAGATTGACAGCGCGGCGAAGTGACAAATAGCAAGGTCGCGTCACGATGTAGTGCTGATGAGGAAATTTGCTGAGTGCAAGTGGCATCTCTTCGGTGCCAAAGTCGATGATGATGTTGAATCCATCGTCGACTTTGCGCGCGAGGGCTTGCGAAAGATTCTTCCAAGCGTTGGCGGTCAGAATGTCAAAATTAATACTGCCTGATGGCGCGAGAAAGAGATTGTTGTTGCAGTCAATGAGAATCTCATCAAAGTTGTGATGAGTCATTTCATTAACCCAGTCGCTGAGACCAACAGGAGGTTCTGGGAGACCCAAAATTGCGGCCTGATCTCCGGCGAGATCAACCAAAAGTGTGCGAGTTGTGGATGAACTCACGATTGCCAAACTGGCGGCTGCTACTGACGTACCTGAGCCACCTTTTGGTGACGAGAAAATAGTGAACATAAAACTCCGCAAAATTGATGTGACGGGGAAGTGTGAGCACGTGCTTTAGGTTTGAGGTGACTACCCTAAATAGTGGAGGTGTCCGGGTACCTGGTGGGCTCCGCCGCCTTCAAAGCGGTTGGGACGAGTGAACCTCGTCCGGCGGGTTCGATTCCCGTCCACCTCCGCCATATCAATCTTCTAGGGAGAGAACATGTTGTTCGAAGTGCGCAAGATCGTCACGATTGTTGAAGAGATTTTTCATGATCATTCATCAGGGGTCAATGGACCTATTCCTGCGACACCCGCAATGAAGGGTGCCGTCGCCGCGGTCGTTACTAATCCTTATGTGGGCAAGTACGTCGATGATCTGAGCCCAGCCGTTGATGAACTGCGCGCACTCGGTGAGCGTCTCGGAAACATTCTGATCGGTCATTTAGGTGGTGATGCTTCAAAGATTGATGGATACGGCAAAGGAATCATCGTTGGTTCGGCTGGCGAAATTGAGCATGGAGCGATGTGGCATATTCCAGGTGGCGGAGGCATGCGCGCTGCACTCGGTAAGGGAACATCGATTGTGCCATCCACCAAAAAAGTTGCGGGAATGGGAGCACGTCTTGATGTGCCGATCACGCATATGGATTGGAGTTACGTGGGCAGTCATTACGACGCTATTGAAGTTGGTGTTCCCGATGGACCCAAGCCCGACGAGATGGTGGTGATCTTGGCCATGGGTGTTGGTGGACGAGTGCACGCTCGCCTCGCGGGAGGATTTACCTTGGCCGATCGCGGCAAGCCTGGAGTACCAGCATGAGCAAGATTGCTTTCATTGGTATTGGTCGCATGGGTTGGCATATGGCCGCACACTTGGCTAAGGCTGGTCACGATGTTGTGGTGTGCGATGTTGTTCCGGGTATGGCTGATAAGTGGGTTGCTGAAAACAGTGGTGCTGCAGTTGTCAGCCCCACTGATGCTGTTCAAGGTCGCGAGTATGTGATTACCTCGTTGCCCGCCGATCGCGAATTGTTTGCCGTTGCTGACGGAATCGTTAACGAACTAGCCAAGGGCACAGTGTGGATTGATCACTCAACAACATCAGCCGAAGGTTCACGAGTTATTGCGGCTCGAGTTGCCGACGTTGGATCAGGATTTTTAGATGCTCCGGTGTCAGGTGGCGTTGATGGTGCGCGTAACGGAACGCTCACGGTGATGGCTGGTGGCGACGAGAATGCATTTGCGTCAGCCGAAACGGTTATGTCGGCTTATGCCGCCCGCATGACGTTGATGGGCGAATCAGGTGCCGGGCAAATCACCAAGATGACCAATCAGATTTGTGTTGTGGGTGTGTGTCAAGCATTGGCCGAAGGACTCGACTTTGCCGAGACTGCCGGGCTTGATGTGCAAAAAGTGATTCACGTGATGTTGCAAGGTTCATCGGCGTCGTGGCAGATGGCGAATCGCGCCGAGAAAATGTTGGCCGGTGAATACAACTACGGATTCTCGACCACGTTGATGCGCAAAGACATCGGGCTTGTGCTTGAAGAAGCAGCGTCAATGAATGTGCCGTTGCCCGTGACGTCAATGGTTGGCCAGATGCTCGCTGAAGTGACCGCAATGGGTGGCGCCCAGTGGGACTGGTGCAGTTTGATGGAGCGTCAACGCCGCCGCAAAAAGTAAGCGATCTGGTCGGAATTAACTGAGGTTTTCTGCCACTTCGCCAGACCAGATCGATGCTATTCCGCAACTGATGGGCTAATTCCCACAGTTGTGCATGGCTCGTTTAACTCCAGACATTCTGCGGACTCTTGCAATTGGACCGCATCAACTCATTCATCGCGATGTCGTCCTCGCCCATGGACACTCTGCTCACTCATGGCGCACCGCGCGAGCCAACGGATTTTTTGATGAAGTGATGCCTGGTATCGGAATAGAGACCGGTCGTTCACTGGATCCAAAAGGTTTAATAGCGGCGGCAGTGGCTGCGGCGGGCGACGGGGCAATTGCTAGTCATCGTTCGGCGGCTTTTCTCTATGGTGCTGATGTTGTGGGGCACGAACCTATCGATGTTGTGCGTGCTGATCGCCAGACAACTTTGACATTGCCAAATACCAAATTTCATCGACCGCGCGACATGATGGATCTTCGTCCCAGAGAGATTGATGGAATTGCCGTCACGAATCCGTTGCGGACATTGCTTGATTTAGGAGTCGTTTCTCGCTGGGATGTAGATCGAACATTGCAGATCTTTGTGATTAAAGGTCTTGTTACTTTTGAATCGGTTGACAAAGCGCTGATGCGGCACAGTCAACATGGTCGACATGGGGTTGTTGCATTACGAAGTGCGCTACATCAACTGGCACTTCACGAGAAGGCCCCAGATTCGGTGCTTGAAGAAGAAATGGCCCGTGTGGCTCGGCGATTTGGTTTACCTCCGATGGAGTTTCATGCTCGCGTTGCTGGATACGAAGTGGACTTCTTGCTGACGGGAACAAATATCTACCTCGAATGCGAGGGATGGCGATATCACGGTCTTGATAAAGATCAATTTGAGTTTGATCGTGAACGAACGGCCAAGTTGCTGGCAGCGGGATATATCGGTGTGCGATTTACGTGGGCACAAATCGTTCGCCGGCCGAGCATGGTGGCGCAACAAGTCAAAGACATTTACGCCAGATGGAAAGCACCGCGTTGATATCAAAAACCAGGTTGACGTTAAAACTGAGCGATCTGGTCTGTCGAAGTAGTAGAAAACCTAAGTTTTTTACGACCAGATCGCTGGTTAGACGGCGAGGAGGTCGCGGGCGCCAGTGTCGCTCGACGGGTGACGCAACTTGCTCATCGCACGAGCTTCAATCTGACGAATGCGCTCACGGGTGAGGTTGAAGTGTTCGCCGACCTCTTCAAGGGTGCGAGGTTCGCCCCGATCAAGACCAAAGCGCAACTTCAAAATCTCGCGCTCGCGCTCGTCAAGCGGAGCCAAGAGACGCTGAATCTCTTCGGGGAGCAGCGCAGTGGCCGCTACTTCAAAGGGGCTTTCAGCCGAACGGTCTTCAACCACGTCACCAAGTTCGGCGTCGCCGTCTTCGCGGAGCGGTTCGCTGAGTGACAAAGGTTCGGCGGCAAAGCGCAATGCTTCGGTGACCTTGTCTTCAGGCATTTCAACTTCGACAGCGAGTTCACGCAATGTTGGCTGACGACCAAACTTCAGTTCCAGGCGTGAGCGGGCCTTCTGGAGACGAGCAAGCGTGTCTCCGGCGTGGACTGGGAGGCGAATGGTGCGGCCAGTGTTGGCAATACCACGTGTAATCGCCTGACGAATCCACCACGTGGCATACGTCGAGAATTTGAATCCCTTGCGCCAGTCGAATTTTTCGACGGCGTGCATGAGACCGAGGTTGCCCTCTTGGATGAGGTCAAGCAAGGGGAGACCAGAGGCCTGGTACTTCTTGGCAATCGAGACGACCAAACGAAGGTTGGATTGCACGAATGAACGCTCGGCATTTTCACCATCTTTGATGAGGTTGCGTAGTTCGCGCTTCTTGGCAGGCGTGAGTGCCTTACCTTCATTTACTTCAGATTCTTCTTTAGCGGCCTTGCCAGCTTCGATCTGCTTGGCGAGACGAACTTCGTCATCTTTGGTGAGCAATGTGTATTGCCCGATGTCTGATAAGTAAAGACGGACGAGGTCTTCTTCATCACGATCAACGCGATCCTTGGCCACTTAAGAACCCCACTTCTCCCGAAATTGCAGTAGTGGCGGGAACGATACCGACCACAATCGCTGACACAACCGCCGACGCAAAGTTCTCCAAAAAAGTGTGGAAATATTGGCTGCCATGACACTGAGATTTATTGTCGGTAACCTGAAGAAATAACGATTTTGTGAGGTTTTTCTCGTTCGATCGTGTAAGCAAAAAGGAGAAATGCTATGTCTAATCCACTGCTCAATGAGAAGCGTCTTGAACAAGCTGCGACCGCGAACGATTCTGGATGGGCGGCACCTGACCAGTCGACTCGTCAAGGAAATACTGGTGCGGTTAATGATGGTCCGACTACACCGTGGGTGCCTACTGGTCGCACGATGACCGTTGCTGGTACAGCGAGTGCGACTGCTGTGCTGTTCCTTCTTTTACTTGCTGCGGCAGTTGTCGGTTGGCTCGGAGTGGATGCCCCGCAAGGCGAAGTGTACAAATTCCCGGCATACGCCATTGGTGGATTGTTGGTCGGATTTGCTTTAGCAATTTTCTTGGCATTCAAACCGCACCTCGCCAAGTTCTTGGCTCCGGTGTACGCGATTGCTGAAGGTTTATTTGTTGGTGCAATTAGCAAAGCGTATGAGACGTACTACGACGGCATCGTGGTACAAGCCGCTGGTGCAACCATTGGTGTCTTTGTAGTTATGTTGGCGATGTACAGCTTGCGCATCATTAAAGTGACCGATCGTTTTCGTCGAATCGTGATTGGCGCCACCATGGGAGTTGCTTTGTTTTATGGCGTTTCTTTGTTGATGAGCCTGTTCGGTGCAACGCCGCCATTCATTCAGTCAACAAGTCTCTTCGGTATCGGATTTAGTTTCCTGGTTGCTGGCTTGGCCGCATTTAACTTGGCTCTCGACTTTGATTTCATTGAGCGCGGGTCTAAGCAAGGAATGCCCGAGTCAACAGAGTGGTACGCGGCTTTCGGACTCTTGGTCACGGTGGTGTGGCTCTATCTCGAAATTTTGCGACTGCTGTCTAAACTCCGCGAACGGTGACAGGAACGAAAGTGAGCGACGATCTTGATCGTCGCTCGGTAGTTATCTTCGTTGCCGCACTTATCAGTTTGTGGTTTGGTCGATTCGGAATTCGTTACATACCGGACACCACAACGCGTTTAGCTGAAATTTGTTGGTGGGCAGGAACCCAGATAGTGAGCTATCTCATAGTGCCGATGATTGTTGTTCGATTCATCGGCATGAAGCCAATTGATATTGGTTGGAAGTTTCGGGGTACGTCGGGTCACTGGAAGTACTACGCGATCTTGTTGGCGATTGCGGTTCCGTTTGTTGTAGTTGCCAGTACGACTGCCGAGTTTCAAGAGCGTTATCCACTATTCGAAGTATTTCGTGGCCAGGAAGGCGCCTGGTCAGACCTACGTATTTGGTGGATCTTTTATGTGTTGCAGTTTGTTGCTGTCGAAACTTTCTTTCGCGGATTTCTCGTTTTGGGTTTAGCGAAGCGATTTGGTCAGGCATCAATTTTCATTGCGACGATTCCGTATTTGATGATCCATTTCTCTAAACCACCAGTTGAAGCATTGGCGGCGATCATCGGTGGAATCGTGATGGGGTACCTGGCGTACCGCACTAAAAGTGTGTGGTGGGGTATTGCTCTGCATGTCTCGGTTGCGGCGCTCATGGATTTTCTATCGTTAGGGCAGAAAGGTTTTATCTGGTGAGCAAGGTTCCGCAAGAAGCAATCGCCGTTGGTATCGCCGGGGCGTTACTAGGTGGCATCACCGGTCGAATTGTGGGCTTTGCGGCCGTAGGGACAGCTATCGGCGCAGTGAGTGGAGCGGTCGCAGGTGCTCGTCGCATGTATGACTGGACTTCACCGCGTGGAATCGGAGCCTTTGTTCTTGATCACACATGGGCCTTGGCGACGACAACCGCTTCTGTTGTTGCAATTGGTGTGAACGCAGCAACTGGTGCTCACATTGATGAATCTTTGACGACTCGACAGAACCGAATGACCTTTAAGAAGGGTCTGGTTTTGCGCCGCGGTTTTGCGGTGACATTTGGATATGTCGTGAATGGTGCGGCCGATCGTGACGGAACAATGAGCGAACGTCGTCGCAAGTTAGTCACCGATCATGAAGATCAACATGTGTGGCAAGCGCGAATGTTCGGACCGATTTATCCGGTCGTCTATGCCGGCTGGTTTGCAGTTGGGTCAATTGTTGCAACGGTGAAGTGGCTTGTGGCTGGACGCAAAACAAAGTTGATTGATGAGGTCGATGCAACGGCGTACTATCGCAATCCATTTGAATGGCATGCGTATTCATGTGATGACAATTGGCCGCCTCACGGAGTTGATGCAACCAAGGTATGGGCTCAACCCTTTAGAGGGTCTTCAAGAACCCCATCAACGCCGCGTTGAATTCATCGGGCATTTCTTGCTGAGTCCAGTGACCAGCGCCCGGAATAATCAC
>CALEHE010000260.1 GCA_937876415.1 uncultured Actinomycetes bacterium | reverse complement strand
TCGTCTGAACTCATTGCCTATTTGCGTCATGCTGATTTGCGCGTTGCCTGCGTTCTGAATACGAAGGGTCAGGCTCGACTGTTGGCTTGTCGTTCGTGCAATGCACTCACACGATGTGAAGTTTGCCAAGGTGCAATGGTCGAAGAAGTGCCAGGACGTCTTGATTGCGGAGCATGTGGTGCCACGCGCCCACGAATCTGTGGATCATGTGGATCGTCAGTGTTGTCGCGTATTCGTCCAGGAGTCGCACGTTTGCGCGACGAAATTGAAGCTGCAGCGCAACGCGATGTTTTGGCAGTGGTGGCCGGCAAAGAAAAAGAAGATTCTCTTGATGACACTCAAGCCGATGTCTTCATTGGTACCGAAGCGGTGTTGCACCGCGTGCGACGAATTGATGTCGTGGCATTTTTGGACTTCGATAGCGAACTTCTGGCGCCGCGCTATCGCGCGAGCGAACAAGCTTTCTCGCTAGTTGCGCGCGCTGCTCGATTAGTTGGTGCTCGCGATCGTGGTGGACGAATCATTCTGCAAACGTCAATGCCCGATCATGAAGTCGTACGCGCCGCGGTTGCCGGTGATCCTTCCATCGTGAGTACGGCAGAGATGGCGCGTCGGCAGATGTTGGGACTCCCGCCGGCTTCAGCGATCGCCATTATCGAGGGTGACGGGGCTGATGCATTTGTGCTTGAACTCGCAAAGTCTGCCGGAGTCAGTACTGCTGCACATCGCGACAAGTGGATGGTGCGAGCCGCCAATCACGAGATCTTGACTCAAGCCTGCGCTTCGACAGCAAGACCGGCCAATTCAAAAATCCGGATTGAGGTTGATCCGCCCCGTATTTAGCGAAGTCTTTCTAACGTTTGACAGTGAGAACGCGGAAACCTTGGCGTGATGAAATTCTCTTCACGGTCCAACCAAGTTCAGTGAGCCACTTAGCAAGTGAGTCGCTACCCAGGTTTTTGTTCACAACGAGCACTGCGTAGCCGTCAGGTGACAAGCGAGCCAGCCAGCGGTTCAACAGATCGTGTAATTCTTGTTTGCCAACTTTGATCGGCGGATTACTCCAAATGACATCGAAGATCACGCTGTCTGGTACTTCATCGGGAGAAGCAACCGTAATGTTGGTGAGACCTAAGGCCGAGGCGTTGTCGCGTGTGAGTTGTCGGGCGCGTTCATTAACGTCAACGGCCCATACTGAACTTTCTGGTGAACGACGAGCCATCGTCATCGCAATCGGACCAGATCCACATCCGAGATCGAGCACATTTCCTGAGGCGGGCAGTGCGGGGGCCTCCATCAATAAGACTTTGGTTCCCGAATCAACTCGCCCATGCGAAAACACGCCAGTGTCGGTTTCAATACTGAAACTTCCGTCGGGTAGCGAGACATCAATGCGCTTGCGCGCTGAGGGAACCTCAGGGTCCTCATTGAAATAATGGGCAGGCGGAAGATTCGAAGGAGCATCAGGTACAGACATGTCATAGGTAGCCTGTCAGGTATGTCGTACCAAATTCGTACTTTCGGAGATCCAGTGCTTGCTTCGCAGGCGGCAGCGGTCACAGACATTGATGGCAAGGTCGTCCGAATTGTCGAAGAAATGTTTGACACCTTGTATGACAGTGACTCGGGCATCGGCCTCGCGGCACCTCAAGTAGGTATCCAGCGACAAATTTTTGTGTGGGATATGGACGATGAGCCGATGGTGATTCTGAACCCGACGATTGCCGAATCTGATGGTGAGTGGGTCTATGACGAGGGATGTCTGAGCATTCCGGGTCTGTACGTCGAGATGACTCGTCCCAAGACGGTGTTGATGAAGGGCATTGACATGAACGGCAACGAGATTGCCCTCGAAGCTGATGAACTTGAAGCACGACTATTTCAACATGAACTCGACCACTTGAATGGTGTGTTGATGTTTGACCGCATGCAGCCCGAGCAACGTAAACATGCCATCGCTGAATACAAGAAATTGTCAGAACAGGCATCACCTGTAGGCGAGATCAAGCGTTTGCGAGCCGAATGAACCAGGTAGCTCACCAATATGGTTGAAGAACTAGCACCTTTGCCTGTTGGGCCGGTTCGGCGTGTTGCATTTTTGGGAACTCCCGAATTAGCGGTTCCGGTATTGCGAGCACTCGTTGACGCCGAGATTGATGTTGGTCAGGTGGTTACCCGTGTCGATAAACGTCGTGCCCGTGGAAACGATCTGTATCCGAGCCCAGTCAAAGTGGCTGCCGTCGAACTTGGGCTCACGGTGTCTCACAAAGTTGATGATCTGCTTGAACAACATCG
>CALEHE010000259.1 GCA_937876415.1 uncultured Actinomycetes bacterium | reverse complement strand
GCAGCGAGACCAGCGGTGCTATTTGAGGCAATGGATAAAACACCACAACCAAACTTGCCAGCCATCTGCATACCTGACGGCGACAATGTTGATGCGGTAACAATTGGCATGTTGTCTTGCACAGGGAGCAACTGCAGTTGTGCATCTTTGAGGGTGAACCAATCACTCTCATGTGAGAAACGATCTTCTCCACGTAGCAATCGCATGATGACACCGAGTGCTTCGTCTTGGCGATCGCGCTGCACCAACGGATCAATACCCAAAGTCCACGCATCACTTGGCAGCGCGCCTGGTCCGGTACCAAACATGGCGCGACCCTTCGTCATGTGGTCGAGTTGCACGATTCGTTGAGCCACATTGAACGGGTGGTGATACGGAAGTGAGATGACGCCAGTTCCAAGACCAATGGTGTGGGTGCGTTGGCCAGCGGCCGCCAAGAACATTTCTGGCGAAGCGATCATTTCCCAACCACTTGAGTGGTGCTCTCCACACCAGAACTCATCAAAACCCAACCGATCAAGGTGGGCCGCAAAGTCGAGGTCGCTTTGAAACTGCAGAATTGGGTTCTCGCCGACGGGGTGGTGCGGGGCCAAGAAGGTGCCGAATTTCAAACGGTCGGGTCGACCACCGGGGTTTGATTGTTGAGCCATGAACCCACAGTAGGTTGCAACACCAGAATTGGTGACGGTTCAACCTGACAAAGGGCGGATTTTTCGGGTTTTCGGCTAACCTGTTAGAGCCGTAACGGGGACGTAGCTCAGTTGGCAGAGCGCTACCTTTGCAAGGTAGATGTCAGGGGTTCGATTCCCCTCGTCTCCACTCGTTGTTGAAAATTGAGGGCGTCCGCCCGTGTAAGTTGGCGTCATGAACGCCCACGAGATGATTTCGATGTTCGGAGCAATTGAGGACGATCAGCGGTACACCCGCCTCGTTGAACTCTTTACCGATGACGCGATTTACTACGACCCGTTTGCGGGCGCCCAAGTCGGCAAAGCAGCCATTCACGAGTTCATGTCTGAGATGGAAAAGGTCATCCCCAAAATGGGTGTGTATTTTGCGAATTGGGAAACCTGCGCCGACACTCATGTGGGATGGGCTAAGTGGAACATGGTGGTGCCCATTAACGGAGTTGAACACCCGATACCTGGTCAGAGTCTGTATCGGTTGCGTGATGGCAAAGTTTGTTTTGTTGCCGACTATGTAGACGCTCCGTCGTACGCGCGCATACGACCCGACCGTAGGCCCAATGCTGTAAGTGCTGCGCTCGTGGAAAAGGGCAACACTCAAACTGGTCAAAGTTTGAATGTGATCACCCAGTTTTGGAATCAACGGATGACTTCGTGGTCGCCTGTTGAAGATGGAACCGTTTCGGTGAACGACCTAGGTGTTGAAGATTCAGTGGCCTGGGTTCAATGGACCTGTCATACATCCAATGGAGATTTTCCTGGTTGGACTTTGCATCACATCAACGGCACCGAAGTAACTGCTGACGATTATTGGGATAGCAACACCAATTAACGGAGCGTCCGTCGGCGCATGCCGAGGAGCAAAATTCCCAGTCCGAATAATGCAACGGGAACCGTTAGGACATCTACTCGCTGTCCTGTGGCCGGTAATTGATCTGGGGAAATTGTTGTTGTCACAAAGAGTGGGACTGTTGTTGCAGCAACTGACTGAGCAACTGCGGTTGACGTGGTTGCGGCAACTGTTGTCGTTGTCGTAGTTGTCGTTGACGTGGTTGCGGCAACTGTTGTCGTTGTCGTAGTTGTCGTGGTGGTGGGCGGGGTGACCGTGTTTGCCAAACGCACCACTGCCAAATTCAAAATACCTTGGGCGTACAATGCTCCCGCAGCAATAATTCGACCATCACTTTGCACAGATATCGCATGCAACCGACCACTGAGAGGTGATCCATTCCATGTTCCTGACGTTGCGAAGTCGCTGTCAACAGCACCGGTGTCGTCAAGACGCATCACTATTGGTTCGGGTGAGTCACCATCACTCATACCGCTGATCAAAATGTTGTTATCAACAGCGACGAACACATCGTCGCCAAAGACGTCTCGGTTACTAGCGGGCAAGTATCTCCAACCTTGTGGGCCGCACGCAGCATCAAAGGCACCTGATTGTGTAAGACAGACCACGATGGGGCTTTGTTGGGTACTAGGGGCGGGTCCACCGTACGTACCAACAGCGACCAGGTTTCCGTTTGGGCGAATAGCAATTGCATTGAGTCGTGGGTCGCCATTGAATTCATCAATGAGATAACCCTGACTGGCAAAGCTCGTATCAAGGGAGCCCGTGTTCGTGAGACGTCCGACAATCGCCGCACTCGGTGCCAAGTTTCCGACTATTGAACCAACAAAGATAATTCCGCCATCGTCATCGAGGACAACGTCTTAGGCTCGGCCCTCTTCATTTGCTGTTGAAATAAATCGACCATTAATTCCAAATGAGTTATCAATGATGCCGACAGCACTTAAGCGCGCGACCAAGATTCGTTGATCGCTGCTATCTGAAACCGTCGGGTATTCATCGCCAACGACAATGATCTTTCCGTCTGGCTGAACCGTCAAGGCTCGAGCCGAGGTACCAGCACCAGCTGAATATGTTGCAACACCGTTGTTTCCGAATGTCGCATCAAAGTTGCACGCATTTGTGAACTTGGCAAGAAAGAGAGTCCCCTTGTTATTGATCTGCATGGTTCCAGCAATAATGAATGAGCCGTCAGAGAGAACAATGACGTCGCTTGCAACAGCATCATCGGCCGTGTCAATAAATTGTCCTGTGCTATTGCAGGATGTATCTGTGGATCCGTCAGCGAGGAAGCGATGGACAAGGATGCGGGATACGGGTGAATCCGTCACCGATCCAACCACTAAAACTCGGTTGTCTGGATAGTTGGCGAGCGCATACGCCGAAGATGAATCGGCGTGTGCCGAAATGACCACACCGGTGCCGCCCCAAGTCAAATCAAGATCACCGTCACCCGCAAATGCTGATGAAGCAGTCATCAAGATTGCGACGACAGCAACAATGATCGCAACGAATCTTTTCACATGGTGAGTCTACGGAAACGACCGTATTGAGGGTCTTTACTTCGGTGATGTGAGGGCGAACGCGACAGCCGCAGCGTGACCAACATTGAGCGAATCAACATCTCCAGCAATGGGGATACGAACTTGATGATCTGCCCTAGACAGCGTGTGATCAGGAAGGCCATTACCCTCGGCACCAAAAATGAGAGCTAAAGGACCAGGCTTGGTGTCAACAAAATCATGAAGCGATATGGCGTTGAGGTTGGGTGTGAATGCCAGAACCGAACCACTCTTACGACGCACGACCGACATTGCTTCGTCCACATTCATTCGAACGATGGGCAAGAAGAGAATTTCTCCCATCGACACCCGCACGGTGCGGCGATAGTAGGGATCAGCACATGTTGGGTCAATCACGATCGCGTCAATATGGAACGCCCGCGCTGAGCGGGCAATTGCGCCAAGGTTCTCGTGATCGCTGAGGCCTTCAAGGATCGCAATGCGATGGCGTGGCCCGTACAACGGTGGATGCGATAACACCTCGTCGAGAGTTTGTAGCTCGGGCCTCAGAGCGGAACCAACCACACCGCGATGCATGTCAAAGCCAACAACGCTGGAGATGACTTTTCGCTCGGCGACATAAATCGGGCAAGCCACGTTGGCGAGTGCCGGAGTCATGATGTCAACGCGATTAGGCGAAAGCACGATTGAACGTAAACGCATATTTGACACAACGAGGCGGCGAACCACCTCTACACCTTCAGAGATGAAGAATTGATTGTCGGCTGAACGGCGCCGAATTTCTGGATCGCTGAGACCGACATAATCGGCCAATCGGGGGTCGGCGGGGTCGGTGATTTCGATCGGGTTGATACTCACTCCAGCATTCTGCCGACACATCCCGAGAGTTATTCAGACAAATCTCTCAACTGGCGAGCGCACATTTCTGTCCCGTTGATGCGTTTAACTGGTATGACAAACACAACCGATAACCCAAACCCACTTATCCTCCTTGACATTGATGGAGTCATCAATGACTTAAACGCTCTTGGCGGTCTAGACCGTGACTGGGGCATTGACCAGGTCTACAGCCATGGCCATATGGTGCATATCCCGGATTACATGGGTTGGCTGATTCGCCAACTCACCGACGTCGCCGAAGTGCACTGGTGCACCACTTGGCGACACCGAGCCAACGACGAAATAGCCGAGCATCTTGGCATTGAACAATTGCCAGTGGTCGATGACGGAACCAGAAGCCGATTTGTTGATTGGAAGGCAGCAGCGGCCCACGATTTGGCTGAGGCGGCCCTGGCAGCAGGTCGGCGAGTTCTCTGGATTGAGGACTTTTACGGTCACTTGCCAATCGACGAGATGCCCAAAGGCGTCGAGTTTGTGGACACCGCAGCCAATGACGAAATGGTTTTGGAGATCGACATGTTGCCCGACTGGCTCTTGCAACTCTTCAACTCCACCCCCGTCAGATGATTTGTGATTCTGGTGTCGTTTTAGTTGGTATTAGCGAAGAAATTGACACCAGAATCACAACTGTCGGTACCGTTAAGGCGTGAGTGAATTGAACACTGTGGTCATCGTCGGGTCGTCGTTGGCTGGGTTGCGAGCGGCGGAAACGTTGCGGCTTGAAAAATACGAAGGCCGGATCATCATTGTTGGCGCTGAAAATCGCGAACCGTACGACCGTCCCCCGCTTTCTAAGAAAGTTCTCGCGGGTGAGTGGGAGGCCGAGCGCATCTCATTGCGCAAACCCGAAGACCTCGCCAAACTCAACGTGGATTGGAAACTCGGTTCGGCAGCCGCAGCACTCGATACGAAGAACCGAATCATCACCTTGGTCTCGGGAGAGACCATTTCTTTTGACGGTTTGATCATCGCCACTGGCTCGGGAGTGCGCAAGTTACCCAACCAGCCAGATTGGAAGGGCGTTCATGTTGTTCGCACGCTCGATGATTCGTTGAATCTACGCGCGGATCTCAATCCTGGTGCTCGACTGGTTGTGATCGGCGCTGGCTTTATTGGGCTTGAAGTTGCGGCCACCGCCAAGGCACGAGGTTGTGAAGTCACAGTTCTTGAAGGTGCACTGGCACCCATGATGCGTGGTCTCGGAGCCGAGATGGGTCAGGCCGCCGCATTGGTGCACGCCGACAACGGTGTGCAACTGCGATGTGATGTGAAAGTAGTCGGACTCGTTGAAGGCAGTCCAGGTGCAGTCGGTGGCGTGGCTTTGGATGGTGGCGAGATTGTTCCCGCCGACGTGGTCGTCGTCGGCATTGGTGTTGTGCCAGCCACGCAATGGCTTGAAAACACCGAACTTGAATTACGTGACGGTGTTGTGTGCGACACCACACTCAATGCTGGTGTGCCTGGCATTTACGCAGCGGGCGATATCTGTCGTTGGTTGAACAATCTGTACGACCAAGAAATGCGGGTTGAACACTGGACGACGGCGTCCGAACAAGGTGCGGCTGCAGCGTCGAACCTGCTTGCAGTGTCACGTGGTGAGCAACCCAAGCCGTACGCCGCTGTTCCATTTTTCTGGAGTGATCAATTCACCGCTCGTATTCAATTTCTCGGTCGCGCCAATGGTGACGAAATCGCGCACGTCGTTGTCGGCTCGCCCGAAGAGCGGTCGTTCGTTGCGTTGTATGAAAAAGACGGTTACTTGAAGGCGGCTCTCGGTGTGAGTCGTCCCAAACAACTCATGCCGTTTCGAAAGTTGTTGGCCGAACGCGCCACATGGGAACAGGCACTCGAGTTGGTAGCGACGTTTGTTGCAACCTGAACAATCTCGTGACAACGCATTGACAATTGGTTAGTCTTTTGCAGTGCCTCGTCTTGATGCTGAACGTGTTGCCCTATGGCGGGCATTTCAAACTGCCGGAGAGGTAGTTTCGCGCAGCATCGAAGCCGAGATGTTTGACGAGTTTCACTTGGCGCTGCCGCAGTTCGACCTTCTTGCGGCCCTAGCGCAGAACAACGATCAAATGCGCGTGAAAGAATTATGCGAGATTCTGTCGGCGGTGCCCAGCAGTTTGTCTCGTCGCATTGACTCTCTGGTTGAACGCGGATATGTCACGCGCGAGGAGGCCCCAACAGTTGAAGACAACCGTGCAGTCATCGTGCGCTTGACTCGTATGGGACGATTGGTTTGGCGCGACTCCAATATTTTGTATCGTCGCGCTATTCAGCGTGAGTTCGCCAGTGGACTGACCGAAACTGAAGTCAGCACGATGGTGCGAGCACTCACTAAAGTTTCTCCTTTCAAAAAGTGAATCATCCAACATGTTGAAAAGGTTTCCGCGGTGGTTCGCGCTTTCGCTTTTGGGTGTTCTACCAGTCGTCATTTCGTTGATTAATGCCTTGCGAGGCGGAGCGATTTTGGTTGGTGATCGAGCGATTTTTGCGTTGCTCGTGAAGGATGCTGCGACCGGCTCATTTCCGTCGGTAGGGCAATACAGTTGGCACGGCTGGAATCACCCTGGGGCCTTGATTTTTTACGTTTTTGCCCCATTTCATTGGTTATCTGGTGGTGCATCGTGGGGTTTGTTTGTTGGTGTCGCGTTCTATTCATGCGCTTTACTCGTGCTCATTGCTTGGCTTGGCTATCGCTTGCGCGGTACGTGGGGGAGTGCATTAGGTGTCGCAACTTTGGCGGCATGTTGGGTCAGCGTTGGGCGTATCGCCAGCGTTGATGCCTGGACTCCGTATCT
>CALEHE010000258.1 GCA_937876415.1 uncultured Actinomycetes bacterium | reverse complement strand
AAGCCAAAAAACGCGGGATGAAATTGATCGTTATTGATCCTCGTCGCACTGAGTTCGCTTCGCAAGCCGACATTCACTTGGCACCCAAGCCTGGAGAAGACCCCACGTTGATGGCCGGCATCTTGAAGGTTGTCATTGATGAAGGTTTATTCGATCACGAATTCTGTGATCAGTGGGTCGCTGATTTGCCAGAACTCGCTGATGCCGTATCTGCGTTCACCCTTGAATACGTTGCACAACGTTGCGACGTTCCTGCCGATGACATCGTTGCCGCAGCTCGCATGTTTGCTTCGGCAAAGAAAGGCACCAGCGGAACCGGGACCGGACCTTCAATGGCTCCGCATTCTGGACTCACCGAGCACCTCTCGATTGCTCTCAACACCATTTGTGGTCGCGTCAATCGCGAGGGCGACAAACTTGAAAGTGGATACTTCTTGTATCCCGAGACACCTCGTCGTGCTCAGGTACACGCAGCACGCCTCGCAGCCTCGGGTGCTCCGTCACGCATGCGCAATCTGCGTGGTATTCGTGGCGAGATGCTGACAACCACTTTGGCTGAAGAGATCTTGACGCCAGGCGAAGGACAAGTGCGCGCCCTCATCGTGAGCGGTGGCAATCCAGTTGTCGCGTGGCCCGACCAAGAACTCACACTCAAGGCAATGAAAGATCTTGAACTACTCGTCGTGATTGATCACCGCATGTCTTCAACGGCCGAGTTCGCTCATTACGTCGTTGCCCCCACTCTCTCGCTTGAACGAGCCGATATTCCTCACTTGATGGATCGTTGGTTCCGTGCTCCGTACACCAACTACACCGATGCCATCACCGAACGTGAAGGCGACGTGTTAAACGAGTGGGAAGTGTTCTGGGAACTCGCCAAGCGCATGGGAACAACGCTCCCCTTCGCAGGTGGTCAGACTCCGATGGATGAACGCCCAACCGATGATCAGATGATTGACCTCGCCTATGCCGGATCACGGATGCCTATGGACGAAGTTCGTGCCAATCGCCGGAAAGTGCACCCCGACAAGATCATGACTGTCTCAGCAGCCGATCCCGATTGCACCGCTAAATTCACGGTTGCTCCCGATGACATCGTGGCCGAGATGAAAGAGATTGTGGTCGAGGGAGACGGCGCAGCCGCTCTCGGTATTGATCCTTCGCTGTACCCGTTCCGACTTGTGAGCCGCCGACTCAAGCATGTCTTGAACTCGTACGGATCAGACCTGTCGGTTCTTGGCGCTAAAGGTTCATCAAACTCGGCATACATGAACCCAGATGACATGAAGGATCACGATCTTGTTGATGGTGATCTCATTGAAATCTTCTCGCCGAGGGCTTCAGTGCAGGGCCTTGTTGAATCGGCTCCCGATGTTCGCCGCGGTGTGATCTCGATGGCTCACTCGTGGGGTGGTTCTTCGCTTACCGATGAAAAGGTACGCGACATCGGATCACCAACAAGCCGACTTGTTTCTGTTGACAAGGGCTACGATCGGATCAACGGCATGGTTGTCCAAAGCGCCATTCCCGTGCGGATCGCAGTCGTCGAACACATCAATCGCTGAATACACGACAAGGGAGACACAACATGGCTCGTATCAATGTTCCAGACGGAGAAGGTTTAGAAGCCCATCGCATGTGGAAGTTGGCCCCGCACATGGGAGCCGGCATGAGCGCGATGAGCGAAGCCGTGTACGTCAAGTCAAGTTTGAGTGTTCGTGAACGTGAAGTTGCGCGTATGCGAATTGCTCAACTCAATCAATGCGTCGTTTGACTGAATACACGCGCTGCATCGGCGATGCAGCAAGGATTAAGTGACGAGAACTACAACTCGGTTCAGCATTACCACGATCACCCAGATTTCACCGAGAGAGAACGACTGGCCGCCGAATACGCAGAACGTTTTGCGATTGATCACACTTCGGTTGATGACGAACTTTGGGGACGCCTACAAAGCGTGTACAGCGATCCCGAACTATTAGAACTCACCATGACCATCGGATTTTGTGTTGGTATGGGACGTGCCTTCCAAGTTTTAGATGTGGCGCGCGACTTTGACATCTTGTGGAGTCGCGAACCCGAAACCAAATCAACTAGCGAATAAGGAATTGTTATGACCCCTCTCGAAACAGTGAATGCCTTTATTCAGGCAATTGAAAATCAAAATGTTGATGCCGCAGTCGCACTAGTCAGTGACAACTGCGAATACGACAATGTGCCGATGGGTAAAGTTTTCGGACCTGAAGCGATTTCATCAATGCTCAAGCCAATGATTGAAAGTTGCAGCGAAGTCGCGTGGCCTGTGCATCGCGAGGCTTCGACTGGTAACTACGTGTTCAACGAGCGCACCGACAAATTCCATATGCCTTTCGGCTGGATTGAAATGCCTGTCACCGGCGTCTGGGAAGTTGTCGACGGCAAGATCACGCTGTGGCGCGATTACTTCGACCTTCAGACCTACATGAAGCAACTACCAGCAACTAAATAACTACACCCAACTAACTACGTGCTTCTGGTGTCGTTTTCTTTGGTATAGCCAAAGAAAACGACACCAGAAGCACAGGATTAGTGGGTTTCTCCGAGGTAACTGGCCTGGATGAGACTGCGGTCCTTGGCCATCTCGGAAGCGTTGCCTTCCATTGCCAATTGGCCATGACTTAATACGTACGCCCGATCGGCCACCTGTAGCGCCATGTGCACGTGCTGTTCAACGAGCAAGACACCGGCACCGGTTTCATCAGCGATCGTTCGCAGAATCGGCAACAGACGCTCGACAATGATCGGAGCAAGTCCGAGACTCATTTCGTCGACCATCAACAACTTGGGATTCACCGTGAGTGCACGAGCCATTGCGAGCATCTGCTGTTCTCCACCAGACAACAAACCAGCACGACGATCAAGAATTCCTTCAAGGGCCGGGAAGTAACCCAACGCCTTCTTGATATCTGCAGATCCTTTAGCGGCCCCCAACTTCAAGTTCTCGGCCACGGTCAACTGATAAAACAATGCGCGTCCCTCGGGAACATGAGCAAGTCCATCACGAGCAATCATGTGGGGGCGACGACCCTTGATTGATTTACCGAATACTTCAATGTCTCCAGAAATAATCGGGACCAAACCAGAGGTGGTCAGCAAAGTCGTGGTCTTGCCAGCGCCGTTCGGCCCAAGAAGCGCCACCACTTCTCCTGCATTGACGGTGATGTTCAATCCACGAACAACCGAAACACCGTTGTACCCAGTATTGAGATCTTTGATTTCAAGTAGAGCCGACATCACTGTGTCCCTTCAGTTGCGCTGCTTCCGAGGTAAGCCTCGATGACCTTCGGATCGTTCTTAATTTGCGCCGGAGTACCTTCGGCGATCTTGACCCCGAATTCAATGACGTAAATGTAATCGCACACATCAAGCACAAGACCCATGTCGTGGTCAACCAAGAAAATCGTCAATCCAGCATCGATAATGCTGCGGAGGCGCTGACCGAGCTCTTGGGACTCGCCAGTGTCCAGACCTGCGGCTGGCTCGTCCATACACACCAACTCGGGACGAGCTGCCAGAGCACGAGCCGCTGAGACCAACTTGCGTTGACCCTGACTGATCTCATTTGGATACTTCTTGGCTAGATCGCCAATACCCAAAACTTCAAAAGCGAAATCAACGCCACTGTGATCACGCTTTCGTCCTGGGCGAACAAGGTCGGCCAAAAAGCTCTTGGCCGTTTGACGTTCGGCAGCAACTTGGATATTTTCTTCAATCGTCAGGTCGTCAAAGAGTTCAAGTGACTGCCAAGTGCGACCAAGACCCAATCGGGCTCGTTCGTGAACCGGCATGCTGTTGATTTCAGTTCCTTTGAAATCAATGCGACCAGTGGTTGGAACGAAACCTGTGATGCCATCGATGAACGTGGTCTTACCGGCACCGTTGGGCCCAATGAGTCCCACCAATTTGCCTTTTTCGACCGTGATATCGACATTATTGACGGCCCGCAGACCACCAAATGTCACCGACATGCCGGATGTTGATAATAGGTTCATGTAGCCCCCTCATTTTCCCTATTCAATTCAGCTTGTTGTTTTAAAAGTGCTGCTTTTCGTGCCTTACGTTCTGCCTTTTGCATAGCTAATAGTCGAGGTGTGCCCGCGATACCTTCCGGATTTCGCACTGCTGTCACGATAAGCCCGATACCACCTACCAAAGTGGCATAGCTGGGGTCAATATGCAAGATATTTTCCACGAAATTGAAGTTCAAGCCATTTGGAGCGATGATCCCTGCCACGATTGCACCACCACCGTTCAAATACCAAGACGAACTATCAGGTCTATTTCTTTCCGATGGATTTCTTATGAATTTTTCGAGTCGCCCGACTCGCGGTAGTCACCAAAAGCCGCATCTCGTTCACTCAACGCAGCAGTGACACCCTTAGTGACAAAAGACTGCATGTATTCCATTGACGACGGCTGATGAAAACCCAACGCCTGGATCTCGGCAGTAGCGCGAATACCGGTACGAATCCCCATGACGTCCATGGCACGATGCGCAGCCCGTTTATTGAGCGCCAACAGATCAGCAGGAATTTTGGCGATACGTTCGGCCATAGCCAACACTGCCCCATCAAGTTCGCTGGCCGGATGTGCCCGGTTCGCAAATCCGTTAGCCACCGCTTCAACGCCACTCATGGAGTCGCCAGTCAGCAATGCCTCCATACCGCGACGCAAACCCATCATCCAGGTCTGCCACTGCATATCGGGTGGCGACATCAATCGAACTGGCGGATAACCAATCTTCGCGTCTTCAGCGACATACACCAGGTCGCACGCAGTAGCCAGTTCGGTGCCACCAGCCAAGCAATATCCATGCACTTGGCCAATAATTGGCGTTGACATGTCCCACATCTCAAACCAGTTGTTCACGACATGACGCGACCACCAACCGTCGGCGCGTGAAATTGAACGTTCAACATCGCTATTTGGTGATCCCAGGTCGTATCCAGCACAAAATGCCGAGCCCGCTCCGCGAATAATCATGACCGACACATCACGCGCTTTGTCACCTTCACGTAAAGCCTCAAACAACGCTCCGCGCAAATCATCATTCAACGCGTTGCGCTTGTCTGGCCGATTCAAAGTGAATCGACGAACCTTCGGCAATGGATTGTCGATTAACAGAACTGGATCAGACACTGGATCAGACATATGACTCTCCTACTTTGATTTTCTTACTTCTCCCAGTAGGGAGCGCGCAATTTGCGCTTGTTGATCTTGCCCATGGTGTTGCGACCAAGGTCTTCAACAAATTCGATTGTTCGTGGGCACTTGAAATGGCTCAACCGCTCACGACAAAAAGCCAAAACTTCTTTGGCGTCCGGAGGGTTCTCTAGGTCACGCGGAATCGCGAGAGCCTTGAGCTCTTCACCCATTTCAGCATGAGGAATACCGATGCACGCAACGTCTAAGAGATCGGGGTGTTGCACTAATACTTGTTCAGCTTCCGCTGGGTAAATATTGACTCCACCAGAGACGACCATGTCACTGAAGCGATCGGTGATGTAGACAAAGCCACCGTCATTGACGTAGCCAATCTCTCCGAGGGTAAAGACACCTGGCGCAATGTTTGCAGCCTTGGTCTTCTCGGCATCATTCGGATAGATCACCCCACGACCTGTTGAATCCTTAAAGAACAAACGGCCCTCAGTATTGGCCGGCAGTTCGTTGCCGTCGTCATCGAGCACAATGACCGAGAATGGCGGAACCGGTCGACCAACCGAACCAGGATTCTCGAGCCAATCAGCACTCGAGATTTGACACGTTGTGCCAACTTCGGTCGCACCATAAGCATCGGTGAAAATCAGTCCCCACCAATCAATCATTGAACGCTTGATATCAACGGGGCACGAGGCCCCAGTGTGGGCGACCAACTTCATTGATGACACGTCGTACTTAGCCTTCACTGCTTCTGGCAAAGCCAACAAACGTACGAAGTGAGTCGGAACCATTACTGAAGTCTCAGTCTTGTATGTAGCGATTGCTTCGAGGGTTTTTTCAGCGTCAAACTTGGCGAGAATCACCATTGGTACGCCGCGAACGAGCAAACGCATTCCGTTGAGTGGACCAGTGTGATACATCGGACCAACCACCAAGTGAGTTCCGTACTCAGCGAAGCGATTCGACTTCATGCCTTCAAGGTGTTCACCCATGGTTGAGCCACCGGCAAACATCGTGGGCGGAAGTTCGGTGCCCTTTGGACGACCAGTCGTGCCAGATGTGTATAACAGATTGGCTCGTGGCTT
This sequence comes from uncultured Actinomycetes bacterium, assembly GCA_937876415.1. Taxonomy (GTDB): domain Bacteria; phylum Actinomycetota; class Acidimicrobiia; order Acidimicrobiales; family Ilumatobacteraceae; genus Casp-actino8. Next base: position 488 of record CALEHE010000258.1, on the reverse strand, counting down.
GACATCGAGCGGTGGATGACTCGGATCACCTTGCGCAAGCCAGTCATTCCAGTTCATGACTTCTGGATGTGACACGTCCCATCCAACAATGCTGATCTCTACACCTTCAGATCGAGCAATCTTGGCGGCTTCAACGCCACGCTCAAGAGTCTCGGGCCCGACGAACAAAATGCGTGACTCAGAGTCAACCAAAATGTACGCCGCCTCCTCTGCGGTGAGGTGAAAGTTCACCGGAACCGTCGAGGCGCTTCCTAAGAGGCAGCCCAAATGAGACAACGCAGTCTCGGCAGCATTCTCGGCAAAGACGGCGACGCGTCGCTTCGGCCCAAGATCAGTCGATAGAGAGTTGTTCGCGGTGCGATTGAGAATGTCACCAACCTGCGCCCAGGTAAAGGATCGATTCGGATCACGAACCGCTATCTCGTCTGGACGATCACGGGCAAGATCGGATGCAAAAACAGGCATAAGACGAAACTACGAGATCTCAG
>CALEHE010000257.1 GCA_937876415.1 uncultured Actinomycetes bacterium | reverse complement strand
CCATATTTGACACGTCAATGCCAGTCCAGGTTGCAGTGACTCCAGCTTTTTGCAACAACTGCTTCACTTCACTCACTTGTGAGGTTGAGGCAACCGTGATCACACGGCCAGCAGCACCAGCACGAGCAGTACGGCCCGAACGGTGAGTGTATGCCTTGTGCTCAATCGGTGGATCAGCGTGAACAACTAACGGCACGTCATCAACGTGAATTCCGCGAGCAGCAATGTCAGTCGCCACCAACGCTGATGCGGCACCACTGGCAAACGCTGACAAGTTACGTTCGCGTGCAGTCTGCGACAAGTTGCCATGCATATCAACTGCATTAATTCCGAATGTCTGCAGCTTTGCGGCCATCTGCTTGGCGCGGTGCTTGGTACGCGTGAAGATCACGACTCGTTCTTTGCGCGCGAGTTCAGCGACTGCTTCTAAACGATCAGTGTCTTCAATGACCAAAACACTGTGATCAAGCAACACCGGTGCTTCGATTTCAGCGGCGTGAGAAACCGGATTATCTAAGTAACGCGACACGATTGCATCGACGCCGCCAGCAAGAGTTGCCGAGAACAACATGCGCTGACCAACCTTTGGAGTTGCGTCAAGAATGCGCTTCACCATGGGCAAGAAACCTTGATCGGCCATATGGTCAGCTTCGTCAATGATGGTGATTTCAATGCGGTCAAGCTTGGCATCGCCTTCACCCATGTGATCGACCAAACGACCTGGGCACGCAACAACAATTTCTGCACCAGCACGAAGTCCATCGCGCTGTGGTCCATGACCGACACCACCAAAGACAGTGATGACGCGTAAACCACACGCAGTTGCCAACGGATCAATCACTGCAGCGACTTGTGTTGCAAGCTCACGTGTCGGAACCAAGATCAATGCACGAGGGCGATTGGCTTGACGCCCAACTTTGGTAGCAGCCAAGCGCGCAATCAACGGCAATGCGAACGCAAGTGTTTTACCTGAGCCAGTTCGACCCTGACCAAGAACGTCACGACCAGCCAATGAGTCGGGCAATGTCACGCTCTGAATCGAGAAAGGTTCAGTGACTCCGGTTGCCGCAAGGATGCCGGCGAGATTAGCAGGCACACCAATTTTGACGAAACCGTTATCGGGTCCGACTTCGATTGGAATGATCGTGGGCTTTTTCGGAGCGAAGTTTGATGCAGTTGCCGAACCGTTTTCGGCACGGAAACCACGGCGATCATCGCGGCGAGCCGCCGACTTGGCGCGTGATTGATTCGTTGATTTGCTGCGGGCTTTACCAACCGAGGGACGTCCGCCAGTTGATGGGCGACCACCAGTTGAGGCGCCGCCAGCAGGCGAACCGCCTTCGGGGCGTCGTCGGGGCGTGGTCGAACGACCAGTTGAAGTGGATGGGGACATGAGGGGTGTTTCCTTTGACAGGTGCCGCGAACCTGTCTGGGATGACACGCATCGCTCGGACGAACCATCGTCCCGGCTCGGTCACCCTACCCAC
>CALEHE010000256.1 GCA_937876415.1 uncultured Actinomycetes bacterium | reverse complement strand
GGAATCATCTGACGGTGCGAGTACCTGACTCAAAATAGCCACTGGACCAGGTGCAGCCTTCTCGACCATCGATGACGAACGTCGAATAGTTGTTGAGCTGACTGAACGTGACACTTGATCAGATGAAGTCGCACGACGCATGATGCCACTCGAAGATGTTCCTGACACCTGACGATGCACCACTTGATTGGGAATGCTCTGCCCAGACTCAATCATGCGCACCAAGGCGTCCGCAGAAATGGTGCCATCCTCGGATGGCCCGAACTGCACCCCATTTGCTTGGCGGCGGATACTGACTGATCGATGACTATCGCGACGCATCTTGCTTGTTGAAGGTGATGACGCTGAACGCGAGATGGATGGACTGCTGCTACTGGATGAGCGAGAAATGTCGGCACCAGGAGACGTTGTAGCCCCAGAAATTGAAGACGATGTTGATGACGAAGTGGAAGATGGCGAAGAAGAAGTTCTTGCCACGTTCGGAACGACTGGAAGGGCACTCATTGCTTCTGATGGAATGCGCAATCCCGGGGTGACATTCGGAGATACGGGCAAATCATTGAGTGGACTCGAGAGTCTTCGGGTTGGCACACTTCGCGAAACAGCCCGGTGCAAGACGCCGCGCGAAGCAATGGAGCCACCCCGTTCAACAATTTCTTGTCGTGAACGGTTTGCTTCGGGATTCGAGGTACGTGAACGCGTTCCAGTTGTCGATGCCGAGCGAGATATGTCAGACGACTGGGTAGAACTCGACATTGTTGGTGCTTGGATTGTCGACGTTTGCGCTGACGTTGAAACGGCGCGTTGCTGATTGCGCGTCGCCCGAACTGATTGATCAGGTTGATTTTCTGAGCGGGTCGCAGCAGGACTAGCGACCACAGACCGCATGATGCTTGCATTGGTCACTGAGGCGGAGTCGTCCATGGCGCGAGATGCTCTCTCGCTCGTATCAGCCGAACTTGGGCTACGCGAAATCAACTCGCTCGTCGAAAGGTCGTTGTTGTCGGCTGGTGTGCGCATGACGGCCCAGTGCGGCTGGTCATCTCGTTGATCGCCTATTGAAGAATCAACCGCTTGATCAATCGTTAGTTCTGAATATTGAGGTGTGCTCTCGGCTCGAGGTGTTCGAGAAACCGATCTGGATATGACGTCAGAGTCGGCCGATTTCGAAAGCGATACGCCTTGATCGGGCGTGATCGCTGGAGCGAAATTTTCACCAGTTTTCCGACTCAGTCGATCTAAGAAATTTTGAGCAACGTCAGAACCGGCACCAGTGAGTGACGTTGAGTCACCCGACCACTCGCTACTTGCACGTGAACTTTTTGGCGTTGACGAACGCGCGACTGAATCTGAAGATGGTGATCGGTGAACTGCATTGTCGGACTGACGTGACTTGTTGGTTGCAGTAATGGCTCTAGAGGCGTCTCCGTGAGTTTGTCGAAGAGAAATCGCTTTAGCCAGAGAACCAGCGAATTGAATACCGCCGCTTGCTCCCGGAGTAACGCTGGACATATGAGAACGTGTGGCTTGGGCGACTGACATCACCCGAGCAGTGGAGGGATCTCCGTGCGTAGCGCTCCGTAGTGCATGGTTTGACCGTTGACTCTTCTGCCGGCGCAAGTGATGAACTGTTGAACGCGAAGACTGAGCAAACGAAGTTTCTGTCGACGGATCATGTAAGCCAAACTGTTGTCGAACTATGGCACCAGGTTTGCTACTGAGTGAATGAACCCGTACTTGTGGCAGTCGTAAAGATCGTCGTGCAGTCAAACTTGATTGACGGGCCACTGACTGATTGACCGATGACCACAACTGAACAAATGAGGGTTTCTGTACAAGTGAGGTTGCAGACGCATCCGGTTTTTGTTCACGCTGAGGACTTCGTAAAATCGTTGAACGAGCATCTGCAGAAGACCACTTGGGCTGAGCCGAAGGAGAACTCTTCTGTAGACGACGAGCGACGTTGCGAGTTTTTGTACCTTGGGGAGTTATCTGTTCTGAACGCTTTACTTGGGTGCGAGTCATGTTTGTATTTGCAGCGGGATCACGGCTCAACTTTCGAGAAACCTTTGATCGATCAGTGCTCAGAGCAGAGATGGAAGTTGATGACTC
>CALEHE010000255.1 GCA_937876415.1 uncultured Actinomycetes bacterium | reverse complement strand
TTTCCGCCCACCAATAAAAGCAACGCGTTACCCACAACATGTTCATCGTCCATACCACTTCCGTCTTCTGTAGCCACAACCAACTTGCTCACTAAGTCGTCACCAGGATTCTTCTTGCGATCCTCAATCACTTCAGAGATGTAGCCGTAGTATGCAAAGGCTGCATTGACGACTTCATCAGTGACGTACTTCGGATCATCGGCGCCAGTGATCATGGCGTCACTCCAGTGTTGCAACTTGTCGTAGTCGCTCTCGGGAGCACCGAGCATTTCGCCAATCAAAGTCATCGGCAAAGGTCGCGCAATGTCGGCCACGATGTCACAGGATCCACGACTCATTGCAGCATCAACTAAGCGACGAGCAACCTCTTCAACATGAGTTTGGTAGGCCGCCATTTGGCGCGGCGTAAATCCTCGAGCCACGACGCGACGTTGATCGGCATGACCTGGGTCATCACTGTCAATCATTGACGGCTGTACCACGCCATTCGGCCGAGAACCGATGATGCCGCTCGCAAAGATCCGGGCTTGACGTTCGGCCAATCGAATATCTTCAATCTTGGTCAATGCCCATAGGCCATTGATGTCTTGGTACACCGGCTCATTTCGCCGAATCCACTCGAGGGTTGGAAACGGATCGTTTTGGTACATGTCACGGTCGAGGATGTTTATCTTCACCCAGCCAACCATAGTCAGAAGAAAGTCCCCATCTCTAGGGCTTCCCTTACTCAAAGGTGCAACTTCAGTCGCGAAACCCGCCAAACTAGGGATGTGAATCGTTTGACATCTCTCTCGCTTGCTACCGCACTTGTTCTCGTCACCATTGGCTGTTCAAACCGTAGCGAAGACACTGCACCGCCCGAATCCTCTGTCGCCCCGACGACCGAGGAAGCCGCTGATTCAACCAGCGACTCAACCGTTGCCCCCGAGCCGACTGCGGTGATGTTCGGAGATCTTGAATCACCTTGCGGTCCCGCAATTGAAGGCATCACCCCGAGTATCACGGCCGATGAAAATGGAGGATCTGCTGATGCAATCCAAGTAGCAACACCTTCAGATAAAGGCAACGCTTTTGTTCCAGGCCTCAACGGCGAACTGTACGATGCAGCCCTTGCATTTGAAGGTTGGTGCAATGCACAAGGTGGCATCGCCGGAATGCCACTCAAAGTCATTGACGCCGACGCCAAACTTTTCGAAGTTCCCGTACAAATAGAAAATGTCTGTTCAAATGCTTTCGCCATGGTTGGTGGAGGTTGGGCGATGGACGATCAACAGTTCCCGCGCTTTCATGATTGCAAAATGATTGATATCGCCGGATTCGTTGTGACTGCCGCCAAGTCACAAGCGGACAACACGTACTCGCCCCTCCCCAATCCATCAAACAAAAAGGATCAGGGCTGGTTCAAGTGGGCCATTGCTACTTATCCCGAAGCAATGCAACACTACGCAACTGTGTACAGCGATATTTTGACAGCCCAAGTTGTTGAACAGCAATATCGTGAAGGTGCAGCGATTATTGGTGGTGTCACCGTGGTTGACAAGGTTCCATATAGTTCAGTTGGCGAAACTTCCTGGTTGCCCATCGCACAAAGGCTCAAGAACAGCGGCGTGCGGGCCATCAGTTTGGTTGGCGTACCCGAAGTTTTGCCCCAACTCACCAAGGCTCTCGATGAACTCGGCTACTCAGTCGATCTCATCATGGTTGATGCTGGGTTTTATGCCGATGTACTCATTAATAACGGTGGTAGCAGTGTCGAGGGGGTCGTCGTACGAACTGGCTACGCGTTGTTTGAGGAAGCCGACCGAGTCCCAGCAGTTCGGGATTACCTCGACATGATGAGCACGTATCGTCCTGATGGAAAAGTTTCTGGTCTCGGCATGCAATCTGCATCGGCCTTCTTATTGTTTGCGACTGCAGCAAAGAATTGTGTCGTCAATAACAATGGAGAAATCAGCCGAGCCTGCATTCTTGAAGAGGTGAGCAAGATTCGTGAATGGACCGGCGGTGGGTTACACGCAATGGCTAGCCCCGGTAACAACGAGCCGAGCCCGTGCTATCAGATGATCACAATTAAAGATGCAAAGTTTGTCCGCCTCTATCCGCCGCTCAATCCGACCGACGCCGACAAGGCTCTCATTTCAACCGCGACGATTACCGAAGACGGTTGGGCTTGCGACGAATCAACTTTGGTCGAACTTGTGGGTGACTACGGCGATGCAGGTATCGGCAAAATCGTCGAGTAAATCAGCTCTTTTCGACCTGAACTTTGGTGTCGTAAAACGACACACCTCCACCAAACGTAGCCAAGAGATCATTGGTCAGCGCGTTCACGGTCTT
>CALEHE010000254.1 GCA_937876415.1 uncultured Actinomycetes bacterium | reverse complement strand
GAACCCGCATAGCCAGCTTGGAAGGCTGGAACTCTAGCCATTGAGCTACACCCGCATATGTCGTTCCTCAGTCTAGTGGGCGAGGTCAGAATCACGAACCTGAGTCGCCATTTTCGTGCCCGCAGGCTTCATCTTGGGGTGAGCCCAGTGCAGATTCCTGTGCTGGCTACCTAGCGGCGGTCTTTCTCGGCCTCGTTCAGCTGCTGAAGATCCGCGACCGAGTCGCCACGGCGTGAGCCGAAAGTCGCATCGTCATTTTGGGTAGGGCAGATACCGTTTTCGTGCATGCGCAAAGCAATGGGTTGTCTATTAATTCTGGCAATCGTTGTTTCGCTAGCAGTGGTGCAGCGGTCTGTCTTGTTTGATATCTGGCAGAGACTGATTGATCTCCCCGTTATCTCGTTTTTCCCGCTCGCTGTCGCTGCTGTCGTCATGATTGTGGCGCGAGGCGCATTTCTGGCCGCGTGCTCTCCGGGGATCAATCTGCGCCATGCGATCACGGCAGATCAGACAGCTCTTGCCGCCGGATATGGAATTGCGCTCGGTGGAGGATTGGTCGGTACTGGAACCCGTATTCATATGTTTACGAGGTGGGGTTTACCTCACTCAACCATTGCGACGTCAATTGTCGCGACTGCGGTCGTTCCGTCTTTTTCAACGTGGGGTCTGCCGGTCGCGGTTCTTGCAGTTCCGGTAGTGGTGGGGACGGCAACATCGACAGAGGTTTTGGCCGTCGTTGCCGGTGTATTGATCATTGTTTTCTCCGGTGCTTTTTGGTGGGCAGCGTTACGGTCGCCATTTCTGTTTGCGCTGTTGGGAAGATTTGCTTCGTGGGCGCGGCTCGTGATGACGCGCAAAGTTTCGCCACGCTTTGCAAGAACTCGGGCGATCATTGAGCGGTCGCAGCCAGTTGAGTTTTTCGAAGAAATGCGCACGGGACTGACCGAACTGCTGCGTCGTCGATGGGGCGTGATCTTCTTGGCATCCCTAGGCACTTTGGCTGCAGGATTTTGTTGCATGTGGACGGCATCTGTCGTATTCGAGGTTTCTGGACTGACATTCTCAGAAGCGCTCGTCGCGTTCTCGTTGGTGCGGGTGGTCATTGCTCTTTCACCGATACCAGGTGCAGTGGGACTCGCGGAATTGGGGCTGATTGCGTTACTTGAACAAGCTGGAGTCAGCTTGATTGACGCGACCGGAACAACGCTGTTGTACCGATTTCTGACGTGGTTCTTGCCGATGATTGTCGGCTCGCTGTTGTGGTGGCAATACAGCCGTACAGATGAGACAGTGAAGTCAGTCGCCTGACAAATCTGCAAAGGCAGTCGACGGCAAATCGGTTTCTCCGTCGGCGATCGCACGTACGATTCGCTGCGCCACTTTGATGGGATCAAGCCCGACGGGGAATTTGGGCGGATCTCCAGCGATCGCACGCGATGACAAACCCGTTTCTGTGTGCGGTGGCCGTGTATCAATAACACGTATTCCAGATCGACGAGCCTCGCGAGTCAGTGCTTCGTTAAATGAACGCACTGCTGCTTTTGAAGCCCCATACGTTGCCATGCCAGCGAGGTTTTGTTCGGCTATGACACCAGAAATGCCGACGAGTACCGAACCTTGTCGAGCGCACTTGAGAGCTTCCTTCATCAAAAAGATGTGCGCGAAAGTATTGGTCAAGAAAAGTTCTTCGATGGTGTCAATTGAAGTTGTGTCAACTGTTCCGAATGCGACGACTCCCATGGCATTAACCACGATGTCAAGAGCGCCATGTCGCTCAACGATCGAATTCATGACGGCCGATATCGCTTCGGGTGAACGAAGGTCTGCTGAAATATGTGCAGCGTCAGAGATGGGGGCACGCGAGACAGTCGTGACAATGCATCCTCGGGAACGCAGCTCGGCGGCGATAGGAACACCGAGTCCTCCCGTTCCACCGGCAACTAAGGCGATTTTTTGAGCGAAGTCAAAAGGTCCGGACATGTTTCTATCGTAAGTGCCCTGATATCTAAAGGCCTAGTCGGCTCGTGGTTTGCTTCTTGTCGCTATTGTGAAATCATTACAGCCAAAAATGAGCCCCTACTTGCCACAACGAGTCTTCCTTGAAACCAAGTAGCGGACATCAAGAATGAAGGGTGCGCACATTGAATCGTGTTGAGATCGAGTCAACCCTGAACAA
>CALEHE010000253.1 GCA_937876415.1 uncultured Actinomycetes bacterium | reverse complement strand
CGCTTACCGAAATGGAACAGTGATTTCACAAACGTCATTAGTGGACGACGAAGTTATGCGCTGTTTACAAGAGATATAACTAGTTAACGCGGCTTCGTTAAACGTAAACGAAGTCCAAGTTCGTGAGAACCAACCACAAATAGTTGATTGATTGCTCGACTGATACCGATGTACAAAGCGCGGTCATCCATACGACGTTCGGGATCAACAAGAATCACTGTGTCGAACTCGGTGCCCTTCATGCGACGCTCGGTCTCACAAACTGTTTTGGTGTCTCGCTCGTCCCACGACCCCAAACCCAACTCGGCTCGTAACTGATCACGAAGTCTGACTGAAGGAACAAGAACTGCTGTTGTACCCACTGGTGCGAGCAATCCACTTCCGCTATCGGGTTGACGATCAAGAATCGCCTTCACTTTGGCTACATAATCCTCTGTCGTCGCTTCATCAAACTCAATGCCAATCGTCTCGGGACCAACTTCGGGCGCCGGCGCGCCGCCCAAGAAGGTGCGCAACAATCGGGCGATCTGATGTGAGTTGCGACAGTTGTTCACCAATTCGCACAGAGTCCAGCCGTCATCGGGCTGAGGCATTCGAAAACCACGACTGAAGATTTCTTGACCCGAGTCGGCAACCATCATGAGGCGACGCGGCCCATCTTCATCCAACAACGATTCAAGTTGCGCAATCCAGGCGGGGCTGAAGTCTTGGGCCTCATCAATGATGATGGTGTCAAACTTTTCTGTGATCTTGGGCCAGTGGAGATGCAGATGACCAATCACGGTTTCGTTCCAGAATGTCGACGCGTCTTCTGCACTCATGTTTTCAGGCTCTTCAAGATGTGGCATACCTTCAAACGAGCGCGCGACGGTCAAAAATGCTCCCGCAACCACATTCTCGTAACCCCCGAGATATCCGTTGATCTGATCGGCTAGCGGTTCATTAAAACAGGTCACGAGCACTCGTTCGTTTCGAGCAATCAACGCTCGTCGCGCCCAACCCAAAGCCAAACGAGTCTTTCCCGATCCAGCACCACCGGTGACAATCACTCGTCGATTGGCATCTAGTCGCTCAAGAGCGCGTACCTGTGAGGCACATAGGGCTTCCATTCGTTGATGGTGCATGCGAATACGCGCCTCAGGATCCCACGTGAAATCAGCATTCGGGCACAGGAAATCAATCACTGCTTCCATG
>CALEHE010000252.1 GCA_937876415.1 uncultured Actinomycetes bacterium | reverse complement strand
TCAACTGCCTTTAATGCACCGGAGCGAACTCCATCAGCGATGGCAGCGGCAGTTGTCGGAATATTGCTGTGAATATTTGCGGGCGTTGTCATCTCAGCCATCCAATCCGACGATCGGCGGAACGCGGAAGCGTCCGTCTTCAGCGGCGGGCGCATTGGCCAACACTTCTTCACGATCAAGACCCGTGACCACGACGTCTTCACGGAAAACATTTGAGAGTGGATACGGCTGCGTCATGGGCTCGATATCGCTCAGGTCAAGAGCATCGATATCGGCAAAGTGTTCAAGCATTCCCGCCATTTGCGTGGTGATGCGTTGCACTTCATCGGGGGTGACGTCAAGGCGGGCCAAGCGTGAAACCTTGACCACGACCTCAGCAGAGATTCGTTCAGAAGATGATTCGGACACACCTCAATGCTACGAGCACGACAGGTGTACGAGCACTGCCGATTCGGGCCACATGATGGGCGAAGGTAGACCCACTGAGGCCAAAAACTCACCCGAGTAGGTCAAGGGTTCGCCTTTTTGCGCCCGCCCCACCCAATCGGGCTGCTGCGAAGCCGGCCCGACCACCATGACCGAACCGGACGGGTCGGTTGGCACGATGTCAACGCGATAGTGGCGATCGGGAATCAAATCTGGAATTCGCCAAGTTGGTGGCGTGAGCGAGGTAGCCGATGAAAGTTGGCAATACGCCAAAAGCGCCTCGGTGCGGTCATGCGCATAGACCCCGTGCGCCAGGCTCGTGCCCGCCGAGATTGCGAACGTGTCAAAACGAACAGTGTCACCGCCATGCAACAGATCGCGGTAGCCCTGATAGATGTCGATCAGTTGTGCGAGCTGAGCAATCTCGTCGTCGTCACATTGTGTGATGTCGGCTTCGACGCCGAGGTGCCCGAAGAGCGCAGTCACTCCCCTAAACGCCATCGTGTGCCGGCGGCCAGTGGTGTGCGATCGAGACGGCCCGATATGTGAGCCCATCACTTCGGGTGGAATCACCATTGACGCGCCCCGCTGAATGAACTGTCGTTCGAGCGCATCGTTACTGTCACTTGTCCACACGCGTTCAACACGACGCAACATTTCGTGATCAATACGACCGCCGCCAGAGGCACAAGATTCAAACTCAACGTCTGGATGCAATTCACGAAGCGCATCCAGCAACGAATACATCGCCACGGTTTGATCATGCGTGCCAGCCTTGCCATCAGCATTGCTGCCTTGAACATGCCAACGGTTCATATCCCACTTGACATAACTGATGTCGTGGTTTGTCAGCAACGCGTCAAGTTGAGTGAGTACATGGTCAAAAGCTTCTTGACGAGAAAGATCAAGTACCAACTGATGACGTCCGAGAACCGAGTCGTACCCATCGGTTGCAAGCGCCCAATTTGGATGCGAACGTAAAAGATCACTATCGGGATTCACCATTTCGGGTTCGATCCAAATACCGAACTGCATACCAAGGTCGGTCACGTGATCAATCAATGGTTTCAAGCCATCGGGATAGACATCGCTCGATACCCACCAGTCGCCCAGACCAGTTTGATCATTGCGACGACCTCCGAACCAGCCATCGTCTAAAACGAATCGCTCAATTCCAACATCGGCCGCGCGAGTGGCCAAGTCTTTGAGCTTGTTGACATCGTGATTGAAATAGACCGCTTCCCAAGTATTCAGGTGAACTGGTCGAGGCGAAAGATTTTGACGCGGTGCTCGTCGGCGGGCTTCGTTATGAAATCCCCAAGAAGCCGGCGTAAAACCGCGCGATGAATACACGCCAATAACTTCGGTCGTACTGAAGGTTTCACCGGCGTACACACACATTTCTCCGGCATGGAAGAGTTCGCCGCTTTGAATGTAACGACGACCATCGGGCAACTTCTCGGCATAGACAACGTGATTACCACTCCACGCTGCATGGACCCCCCACACGTCTCCGTTCCATTCGCCAGCACCTGATTGCATCGACCAGATGTACGGAGGGTGCTCATGCGACGTGCGCCCCAAACGATTTTCGCTCGTCCACGCTCCATATGGCCAAGCAAATCGTTGAAGGTCGAATTCTCGTATCCAGCGTCCGGCAAAGACACCGAGTTCTTCGGCGTGACTTGGTAGCGGCAACGAAATGGTGAATGCATCGAGCATTAATGGCGAGTCCCCAAGGTTCTCGACCATTGACTGGACCTTCAAAACTCCATCATGGGTGAGAGTGATGCGCGTTTCAATTCGTAATTCAGCAATTTCGTCAAGGGCATGACACACAAGGGTTGATTCTTCATCGCTCGCCGAGAGCGAATGCGATTCGTACACAAAACGCGGTGACCAGTGACGACCGCCCCGCCGGTGGGCTTGAAAACCAGGACGCCCCATGAATCCGTCGCCGTGCATCGGAACGATTGAAATTGGTTCAACGAATTGAATTGCCCCGTAAGGAACGGGAGGACGACTCCATGTCGCAGGTATGTCGCTCAATGGTTCGCCCCAATGGAGCACCACCGGTATCCCCCGACGCACGTCGACGACGACGCTCGTGGTCTCGGTCGACAAATGCTCGATCACGCCACGAATCGTACGACCCATATCACGTCGTCAGACACTCCAGCGTGGGCATCTTCATGATGTTGTTGACTGGGATGCTCGTCGCTGGCTCGCGGTTGACTCACTGACGTCGCCCACACACCATTGTTCTGTTTCAGGTCTCTGGTGTGGGCTCAGTCAACGTTCATCACCCACGACCAGCTGCGCTTCCCAACATCAATTCACCACCACCTGACTCGTGAGACACCTGTTTCTCTTTTCGTTGGGATGGCCGGTTCTGAACGACGCTGGGTGTGGGGCGCAGCCTGTCGTCGGTCGACAACATCGGATGCCTGCACGGCCGACTCTTTGACAACCGAATCGGCGGTATCCGGTTGGAGAGCGACGAGCAGGCGACGAGCCTCACACCAACCGTGTTGAACCTGCCAACACAAACGTCTCACGCTTTTGACGCTCGAACGTTGAGAGGCCATCGTCGGCAACGACTGATTTAGCAGTTTCTTTGACGAGTTGATCAAACTGCGAAGCGGTCATCGTGGTGGACGCTTCGACAAGTTCTGGAAGGTGCGTGAGGAATGCTTCTCGTTCAGCTCCGGCGATCTTCAAACCACGACCTAAAGCGTCAACATGAGCCGCCGTCGTGTCACCAGACGCCAACACTGCACCCATCTCCGGCGCCGCCTCAGTAACGAGGCCACGTGAAACGACTTCTCGAGCCTCACGCGACGTAAGGCCACCATGGGCAACAAGTTCACGCTCGGGGATCACGAAGGTCGGTGTCACTGGGTCATGCATCAACGAAATCATGCGCACATTCAACGCGAGTTTTTCAGCATCGAGTTTGGCCTGCAATGATGAAACTTCAGACAGACGAGCACGAACTTGCTCAATCGTCATGTCATGAATCTCAACCTTGGCTGGACCACCGGACTCGAACAGAAACTTCAAAATACCCCTGATTTCATTGATGATTCGTAACTTTTAGTGCTACGAACGTATGTTCTAAAGATACAAGAAGGGTGTTACAAAGTCAACGCAACAAACAACAAATTTTGAAAAGTTTTTAACTTGCTTTTCGCTTTAAGTTCTTTGGTTTCAGCAACGAAAGCGACATCATCGCTCACGTTGCGATCAATGAGTTGTGGTTCGTTTAGGTGTGTGGCGCAGCCTGTCGTCGATCGATAACATCGTCAAACCACACACCCCCTAGTTTTTTGGTGGCAAGAATCGGCACTTTTCCCACAGTTTTCGCCACCAGAAAACCTAAGGGTGGGGTTAAAGATCGGCGAGACTAAACACATGAACCGAGAAGTACGAGTAGACCCAGCGCTTGGCACGGTGGTTCATGTCGTTGGTAATCGGCAATCACGACCCAATTTGGCAACCAATACATCCACTTCAGCTTGCCCGTTTTGTATTGGTGGGCTCGAGGCACCCGAACCCTACGACGTTCGGTCTTTCGTCAATCGCTGGCCACCCATGCCCGATGATCGCTGTGAAGTCATTTTGTACACGACCGATCACAACGCATCATTTGGATCGCTCTCCATCGAACAGGCCAAGAAGGTCATTGACCTATGGGCCGAGCGCACTTCGCAACTCGCCGAGCGACCCGATGTTGATTACGTTTTGGTTTTTGAAAATCGCGGCGCCGAAGTTGGT
>CALEHE010000251.1 GCA_937876415.1 uncultured Actinomycetes bacterium | reverse complement strand
GACGCTGTTTGAGAACGAATAGATGTACGAACTCAACTGTTGGTAGTTGTCTTGAGTGAGATCGGCAACGGCCACGAGACGATTACCGTCGACAACGATCCGACATCCAGCAGTGCCTTCGTTGATGGCATTGATTTCACGGTATAAATCTGCTGACGCAATGACATCATCTTGGATTTCGTACGACGCACGGTACTTGTAGTGACCGTAGCGAGGCTCGTCGGGGAGGGCGGAAAGTTCGATGATGCCTTGTTCAAGATCGGGGAACATTAATGACACCCGACTGCAGTCTTCCCAAACATACGGAATATCGCCGACAACGTCGTCGAGATCGTGGCCCCACTGTTTGACATTGGCAATAGCGGGAACGTACATCGCCCAATTCTCACCTGACAACTTCATGTGGCTGAGTCCCTCGGGAGACAAATGAAGTTTGACTTGACCGAATTTTTCAGCGGCCATCGGATCGCGAAGAAGTTTCAAGATGGCGGAGTGAGCAATATTGAATGGTTTGAGTTCGACGCCCGGTTGCAATGTTTCGAACTCTGCGGGCATGCGGTACTCGTGGACGCCAGCCTGAACGACTGTCCAGTCGGCTTGGAAAATCAATTGATTATGGGCGAAGTCGCATGTGACGCGCATCGGTGTGTTCATGCCGTTGGCCATGCCGCCGGTTGGCCAAACACGAGCCGACGACAACATGGTCCACAAACCAGTGGGGTCAACGGTTGTGGTCAAAAGTGATTCAACCTGAGGAACCATTGGCGGGCACTTTGCATTGGGGTTTTGTGAAACCGACATAGAGTATGAGTTGTAGGTCAGCGTGACCCACTCATCGCTCAACGTGACGGTCATATCGCGTGATAATTCTTCAGTGGCAGACATTGAGAATTTACCCATCGTGACCAAGACGTGTTCGGGAATAGGGAAGGCCCACGCTTCACTGTCTTCGATGCCATAACGGCCTAGTTCATCTTCTCGACTGAATACCACGGTCGTGATTCCGTTGGCGGTAACGAGCCATTCACGCAAACCTTCGCGAGAAGTGACCCAAATGGACGCTCCGGTGTCTTCCTTGAACTGCATCGGAGCCATAAAGGTGGCCAAAAGTTCAAATTCACCGGGTGTGATGACAAATGAAACGGAACGTTGCGTGGGTGTGGTGTCAGCGGTCATGCATTCCTAACGAGTGAGTGGGTCGAATATGTGCGTTGTGTGAAATGTCCGTCGTGTCATGTCATGTCATGCGAGATCTCCAGGCTTGACTTTGGGCGATTGGGCCAACCGCCGAAGCCTTCAGAACATCGCCTTTGGCGGCTTTCGTGAGTGCTTTGACAGCGGCCTCGACGTCGGCAACTTGATGGATGTGATTGATCGCCACGATGCGGGCGCATTCTTCAGTGAGGTCTGAGTGGACATCATCGGTTTCGTCGGTGACATGGCCATCACACACCCACAGCATGGGCTCGCCATTTCTGCGACGTCGTAGGGCGTATTGCAAAGCCGGTCCATCGACTCCGTTGCCACCGTTGCCAACTGGAACTTCATCGACCACCTGTCCGCGATCGGCGAGCACCCAAAGATTTGGCTTACCTTGCGATCGGGGTTCGTGACTGTAACCAATGATCACGCAGCCTGGAGCTGCCTCAATGATGCGCCACAAATCGCCATCGGTAAGGCGCATCGAGCCCGATTGATCGATGAGTACAACTCCACCTTGGCCGCGTTTGCGATGATCAAAGACGCGACGTTGAGGATCGGTGAGTAATCGATCGAGATGGCGTGGATGACGCCCAATATTGGTTGGGCGTCGACGACGACCGAGTCGACCATCAACACGGTTGGGGCGATTGATTGATAATTCAATAACCGGAGCAAATTTGCCAGGCACACCCTGAGTTCCGCCTTTAAGGGAGTCGGCATCGGGTGGAATTTCGCCTTCGCTCGTTTCGTTGATGAGTACGCGATGAATGAAACGAGCGACTTCCACGGTGAAAGCCCATCCGGCCGTTGCGAGCTCCCATGGTTCAGTTGACGCAATGTGTTCAACGCCATGAGCGGCCGCTTCACGCCACATCTTGCGCATCTGACGACCTAGTTCGCGCAATGTCGCAACCCATTCGGGCCGCACTGATTTCACACCACTGATCAATCCAGCAAATGCTTTTGTGCCAACTGTTGCGGCGGTCATGTGGACGAGTGAATTCCAATCATTGTTTTGCGCCAAACGTTCGCCGGTACGTTTCTCGCTCCCGTCAGCGAGAAACTTCATCACTGGAAAGCCCGCTGTATCAACCAACATATTGACGCGAAATTCTTCGGCAACAGTCATGGTTTCAATTGAGATGTATGCGACATCGTCGGGAACCCAGATATGAGTGGGGCTGACCTTCGCGTGCATCAACTCATGGGCGCGAATACAACGCGATGTTTCATCGGCACCAACTGGAACTTGCATACGATGCGCGACTAAGTCGGTGAAAGCCTCGCCGCGTTGGGCCGCACCTTCAACGACTGTCCAAGGTGCGGCCGTGCGGTCTTCGCGTGACAGCCATTCGGGCATGGCAATGCGCTTTTCTACGACGACTCGTTGATTTTTGTTTCGGCGAGCTGTGGAACTGCCCGTCATGATGCCTTCGCGATTGGCTTTGAAGCCGCAGCTTTGGAGACGCCATCAATACGAATCGCATCAAGAATGTCTCTGGAGTGATTGCCGAATACCAAGAATGCTGCTCGTTCAATGTCCATGCCCTTGATGCAGAGCTGATCGAAGGCCATGAATGAACGCACGCTGAATCGCCGAGCTTTGTCGGCATCGACTGCTGCGGCAGCTGGTGCACGAAGGTGTGGCGACAGTTGAGTAAGTGCACCTGGATGAGGCCGATCAATGCGGATTGCAATCGGGAATCGATCGCGCAAGGCGACCGGCAGATCGCGCATATCTTCGATGTTGGTTGTCATGACCACCGAGAAGTTTTTGCGTGGTGTGAATACTTGACCGGAGTCAGGATGTTGCCACGATGCGCTTTCGGGGCTGTCGAACATGTTGAGCAAGAGCGACAACACATCGCCAGATGCACGATCGATTTCGTCAGCCACAATGCGACCACCAGTTTGGCCATTGCCTTGCCATGCTTTGAGCACTGCGCCATCGAGCCATTTCCAGGTGCCATCAGCTGTTGGCATGAAGTGACCCGTGACATCGGCTGCGGTCATGTCTTCGTTGCAAATCAATCTGAATGCGCCACCAGTGACGTCACCTAGGTTGAGGCCACCGAAGGTTTTTCCGGTGCCTGGGGGTCCGAACAAAATCAGGCGATCAATTCCAGCGGCCAGAGCGTCATTGACGTCTTTCCAACAAGAGGGGAGGTCGTGTTCGACAATGTTGGCAGTACCGATAGGTATTGGAGTGATGACTTTGCGGGTGGTCTCTGGTTTCAATCTGCTCTCCTTGGTTCGTGGCTTTGGATCTGGTTCGTGGCTTTGGAGTTCTTGGTTTTGGAGTTCTTGGCTTTGAGAACTAAACGACGAATCGTCGTGAATGTGTGCTGTCACTCCAGGGATGGGGTGATGGGGTGCCAGCACACGAGTCATCTGCTCAGAGATCGTCCTCAGAGTCATCCTCATGAGTCGGCTGAATCAAGAAATCTTCGCGTGCCATGTAACGCTCTGCCATTGGCATGGCCGAGTAGGCACGCACCGAGCGGGACACGCTCAATAATGCATTGGTCATACCTTCTTCGGAGGCAACAAAGTTCATGGTGTTGCCGGGGGCAAAGCCAACTTGGCCGCCCGCCTCGAACGCATCCTGATTTGCGCCAAGGAAGACGAAAACCCAGCCTTGCGCCTTGCGTTCGGCGATGAGGGTGAAGATGGCATCTTGGGTGAATTTGCGGCTCGCATTTTCGCCACCGTCGGTGAAGATGACGACGACTTGTGATTCGGGATCTTTGCCTTTGGCGGCCCGTTTGGCAATGCGCTGATCGGCCTTCTTGATGACTGCGCCGATGGCGTCGTACAAAGGAGTCATGCCGTTGATGACATAGTCCTTGCCGGTGATCTTGCGAGCTGTCTTCACGTTGCTCTTGGGCAAGATTGTCTGAATGCCGTCTTCGTCCTTGAGGGACGGGAACTGCACAATTGTGACTTTGGCATCGTTATCAGAGGATGCTTGCTCGGCGATGAAGTCGTTGAGACCCTTGATCACGGTCTCGTGGAGGTGGTTCATCGAACCGCTGGCATCGGCCACGATCGAGATGAATGTCGCCTGAGCGGTCTCGGGAGTAGCGGTGGACGGGGGATTATTTTGGGCTGTCGTTGTGGTTGTCATGTAACTCAAACGACGGGTGTGCGGGAAAGTGTGCGCTCGTCTCAAAGATATTTCTGAGACTCGGATTCTGGTGTCGTTTTCGTCGGTAATACCGAAGAAAACGACACCAGAATCTCAAGAATGTGGTGACATACTCGGTTTATGGGATTACTCGTACCAGCAGATTTCAACTTAGGCGCGACAAAGAACGACGATGAAGTTCGG
>CALEHE010000250.1 GCA_937876415.1 uncultured Actinomycetes bacterium | reverse complement strand
CTCACCGAGAACGATCTCCAGATATTGCGCGCCATCTGCCATGACATCAACTCTGTTGAGATCGCCCCACATCTCAATATCAAACCGCGCAGCGTTCGCAACCGTCGCGAACGAGCAATTAATAAGGCGCGCGAGGTACTTACCGAACGAGACGATCTACAACCATGAACACATATTCAACGATCGGGCAGGTCGTCGTATCCGGCATTTCCTGGCATGAGCAGCGCATCAATACGTCCGTCATCACGCCATTTCACTTTGGGTAAAAGTTTGGGCGGAGTTCCGATCTTGCCAGCAGCATCCATGATTGCATCAACCGACGAATGCGCCGCCAGAAACTCAAGATTGGCGGTCGTTGGTGGCAACATCAGTAGCTCACCGGCATGCGCACGATCCAGAGCATCACTTGGTGTGACCCACAAGCTGTCAACGGTTTCCTTGTCGTCGTGCAGAGGTGTTTGATCATCGGGCATTGCCACGACGAAAAAACGAGTATCAAATCGACGAACTTCGCCATAAGGCGTCACCCAATGAGCGACCCACAACAACTCTTCGGTTTGGGCAACAAGATTCTCGGTGGTCAACACACTGGTCATACTGCGTTCGCCAGCATGAACGGTGTGGCGGTAGGTCGTAAAACGCTCGTGCGACACCGGGTCATCAAAACGTACGGTCACACCCGTTGAAGTTCGGGCTAACAATACGCCAGCCTCTTCGAAGCATTCGCGGATTGCCGCGATTTCATACGACGAATCTTCTGCATCAACTGCGCCACCAGGGAAGACATACATTCCTCCGGCGAAAGCGGCCTTGGTTGTACGACGCATCATGAAAACTTCAACGCCTGTTACATCAGACTCGCGCAGCAACATCACTGTTGCAGCCGGCCTTATTGCAACACTTGCAGGATCAAAATCAGAATTCTGAGACAAGGTCAGTCCAACTCGCCACGAGGTTCTTCGGCATCGGTGTCAATGAAATCTCCCGACGTAAATCCACCTTGCTGCCGCCCTTGCGAAGAACTACTGCCAAAACCAGTCGAGAAGAACATGCCGCCCTTCTTGGCCCGACGCATGAGGTACGTACGGAAGAAGGCGCGGGTTACTGGGAACAACATCAGGAGACCGAAAACATCTGACAAGAAACCAGGTGTTAGTAGCAAGGCACCCGCTCCCAAAATGAGGACGCCATCGATCATTTCTTTGGTCGGAATTTTTCCCTGAGCCACTGCTTCGTTAAAACGGCGCCACACGCGAAGGCCTTCGCGTTTGACCAGCCAACTGCCGATGAAACCAACGGCGATCATGAGGCCTAAAGTGTTGAAAAAGCCGATGGCCCCGCTCATCTGGATGATGGTGTAGAGCTCGGCTATTGGGGCCACGATGAACAGCAAGAACAAGATCACGCACTCACCCTAGTCAGCGAGTGACGACAAGAGATAGCGTCGCTATTAATGACTTCTCGTCCACCCAGCGTTGATTCTTTGGCACGATCGCTCGCCCACATCGGATTGCCTCATCCGTTGCTGGTTGATGCTGCTCGTCAAGCAATCGCTGCAGGCGACCCACAGTTGGCCGAGCAAATTGCCCATGACATTGCGCAGTGTTTACTTGTCCCGGTCATTAATGCCACAGGTGTTATCGCCCACACCAATCTGGGTCGTTCGCCCGTCGCTCATACTCAAACAGCTCGTGCGCAGAATCTTGAATTTGATCTCACTACTGGCCAACGCGGCAGTCGCCAAGCGGGCATCGGACAATTAGTCGCCCGCGCTTGTGGCGCCGAATCAGCGATGGTTGTCAATAACAATGCCGCCGCAGTCATGTTGGTGTTGGCTGCTCTTGCGAATGATCGCGATGTTGCAGTGAGCCGTGGCGAGAGTGTCGAAATTGGTGGTGGGTTTCGTGTTCCCGAAGTGATGGAACAATCGGGCGCGCGACTACTCGATGTCGGCACGACAAATCGCACGCGCCTCGCCGATTACCGCAAGGCAATTGATCGTAAGACAACTGATGTCGCACTCGTTCTTAAAGTTCATCCTTCGAATTATCGAGTTGAAGGTTTCGTTGAAGAAACTTCGGTTGATCAACTTGCAACTCTTGGAGTCACCGTCGTTTCAGACATTGGATCAGGCTTACTTGATGCCGCATGTCCTTGGCTCAGCGACGGCCCTCCGAACTGGCTGATCGGTGAACCTGCGGTCAAACAAACTTTGGCAGCAGGTGCTGACCTTGTCACCTTCAGCGGTGACAAATTGATGGGTGGAGCACAGTCGGGTTTCATTGTTGGTCGCGCCGATCTAGTGCAAGCGTGCACCGCACAACCTCTTGCTCGTGCGTTACGGCCCGGTGGTTTGGTTCTCGCTTCACTTCACAACACATTGATGTCATATCTCGCTCGGACCGCTCAAAAGGACATTCCCTTTTGGCGAATGGCTACAACAAGTGTTGGCGACTTACGCAACCGCGCTCAAGCAATTGTTCAACACTCTGGTGTTGGCAAAGTGGTTGACTGCGATTCGCTCCCTGGGGCGGGCAGTGCGCCAGGTGTCACGATCAAATCGGCTGGTCTGTCCATAGAAGGCGATCATCTTGTTGCACTGCGTCGTTTCCAGCCGCCCATCATCGCGCGCGTAAAAGATCACACGACCATGCTTGATCTACGAACAGTTGACCCAACCGATGATGCAGTGTTGATCGAGGCACTTCAGAAAATCACTTGACATGCGCATCATCGCTACAGCCGGACATGTCGATCACGGCAAATCAACATTGATTCGCCGACTCACTGGCATTAATCCTGATCGCTGGATCGAAGAACAAGAACGCGGACTCACCATCGATCTTGGTTTTGCACACATGCAGTTGCCAACCGGTGAAAACATCGCATTCATTGACGTTCCTGGTCACACCAAATTCATCGGCAATATGTTGGCCGGTGTTGGGGGAATAAACGCCTGCATCTTGGTGGTCGACGGCCACGAGGGTTGGAAGCCACAGACCGAAGAGCATTTGCGCATCATGCAACTTGTTGGGGTCACCCACGGAATCATTGCCCTCACAAAAATTGATCTCTGCGATGCTGATGATCGCGAACTTGCAATAATGGATATCGCCGATCATGTTGCCGAAACTTTTTTGCAGGATGCACCGATTCTGCAATTGAGCGCGACAACTGGCGAAGGACTCGATAACTTCATCTATGCGCTCAATGCACTCGCGATTACAAGCAATCCTTCAATTGATCATCAGCGACCACGCCTCTTCATTGACCGAGTATTCGCCGCTAAAGGAAGCGGCACTGTTGTGACCGGAACCTTGACCGATGGTTCATTTGCTATTGGCGACAATGTGCTCATCACGCCATTGGCCCGCGAGGCCAAGATTCGCGGAATTCAAACTTTGGGCCAAGCCGTCGAGATGATTGAACCTGGTCACCGCGTGGCTCTCAACCTGTCGGGCATTGATCACTCAGAGATCATTCGCGGTAATGTGGTCATTCACGAAAATAAATGGCATCTTTCCGACCGCGTTGATGCATCGCTCCAAGTGCTTGATTCATTGAAACATGTCGTATCACGCCGTGGCGCTTTCACCGTTCACGTTGGTTCGGACGAAATACCGACACGCGTACGAGTGCTTGGACCTGAATCGATTGCACCAGGCCACGAAGGTCTGGTGCGATTGCACCTTTCACGAGCAGTGCCATTACTGCCAGGCGATCGTTATGTGTTGCGTGAAAGCGGACGTTCAGAAACTGTTGGCGGTGGCGAAATTCTTGATGTCGCACCGAAGTTGCCCGCGTCTCGAGCCCGACCGTCGCGTTCTGTTGATCGTGTCGTAAACGAACACAGTTGGATCACCGCGAGTTCACT
Source organism: uncultured Actinomycetes bacterium (assembly GCA_937876415.1). Lineage (GTDB taxonomy): Bacteria > Actinomycetota > Acidimicrobiia > Acidimicrobiales > Ilumatobacteraceae > Casp-actino8. Next base: position 19,254 of record CALEHE010000250.1, on the reverse strand, counting down.
CTCACTTCTCACTGGAGAAAAACGAGAAGCACAATTCGGTGAATGGATTGTGGATCCCGATGTTCTTGCCACGACCATCGCCGCTATTGAGTCACAGATCACAAAATCAGATGACGCCGGAATCGATCTTCTTGAGTTCAACGAACGTGAGCGTTTGGTTGTCGCGACTCTCCCTCAAGTGTCAATAGTTCATGGTCGAGTTACCTTGGTAGGAGTTCATGATCCCCTTCTTGATCACCCCATTATTGAGCAATTGAAATCTGACGGTTGCGCTCCTCGCTCACCACTTGGCATCACGCCGCCAGAGTTACGACGCCTCGCCAAGGCTGGGCTGCTATTCGAACGCGAAGGTGAATGGTTTCATGTTTCGGCTCTTGAAACCGCAAAAACAATTGCGTCACAACTTCTACACAACAATCCTGAAGGTTTCACCATGTCACAATTTCGCGAAGCGCTTGGGGTCACTCGCAAACACGCGGTTCCGTTAGCCGGCGAACTTGATGCTCGGGCCATGACTCGACGACGGGGTGACGTACGTATTGCTGGGCCAAAACTCTGAACTCAGTGCCTCGACTAGTAACTAGTCACCTCTTCTTAAAGTCCTTTACTGAGATTTAAAGGCCTTCATGATCTGTTCAACCCCAGCACTTAACTCGGCAGGGATCACCCAGATCTTGCTTGCCGTTCCATTGGCAATTGCAGGAAGTTGTTGCAGGTACTGATACGCCAAAACCTTCTCATCGGGATCTGCCGCATGTACGGCATCAAAAACCAACTTGATTGCCGCTGCTTCACCATTTGCGCGCAGAACGGCAGCCTGTGCGTCACCCTCTGCCCGCAGAATCTCCGCCTGACGTGCACCTTCAGCGGTGAGAATCTGACTTTGCTTTTCGCCCTCTGCGGTGAGAATTGCAGCACGCTTGTCACGTTCGGCGCGCATCTGCTTTTCCATTGACTCTTGAACACTTGGAGGAGGATCAATCGCTTTGATTTCAACACGATTAACGCGTACACCCCACTTACCTGTTGCATCGTCAAGGACGCCACGAAGTGCAGCATTAATTGAGTCACGCGAAGTTAGTGCCGCCTCTAAATCAAGCCCACCAACAACGTTGCGTAACGTTGTCACCGTCAACTGCTCAATTCCCTGAATGAAATTTTCAATCTCATACATCGCTGACTTGGGGTCAGTCACCTGAAAATAGATCACCGTGTCAATCGAAACAACCAAGTTGTCTTCAGTAATTACTGGTTGAGGCGGAAAGGACACAACCCTTTCACGCATATCAAGCAAGGGTCGTAATCGATCAATAAACGGAATGATGATCACGAGGCCAGCACCAAGTGATCGGTGATAACGCCCTAATCTCTCGACTATTCCTGCACTTGCTTGCGGAACAATCCTGATTGCTCTGGATAGAACAACGCCAAAGATGAGTATTAAAAAAGCCAAAACTCCATAAGAAACCATATTTAACTAACCTTTCGTTTTACTACCGCGGTTGCACCTTCAATGGCCACTACTTCAACGCGAGTGCCATTTTCAATATCATCGTTAAAGCTTCGAGCGCTCCATGTTTCACCACTGAGCTTTACCAAGCCCTCATTCTCAGTCACCGGAGTTAAAGCGATTGCTGGCGCCCCGATCAACGCCTCAACGTTGGTCGCATGATCGGCAGGCTTCTTCTTCAAATGCTTGAGGGCAACAGGTCTTAAAAACAGAAGAGAACCCACTGCCCCAACGCCAAAGACGACTCCTTGGACAACCACATCAAATCCAGCAGCACTAGCTCCGGCGGCTAGAAGGGCGGAGAATGCGAGTGAGGCGAAGAGGAGATCAACAGTGAGCATCTCTACTACAAGCAAGACGCCGGCGGCGCCAAACCACATCCACAACGGCATCGGCTGCTCCTTTTCGATTAAGTGAGAAGAAATCTTCTGCCTTTTAATCTACCCCTACCCACGTACGGCGCGCCATGCAGGTGCTCATCGTTTGCGGCGGGATGATCGCCAGATCGCAATGATCACGGACGTCTTATGCGAGAAGTCCAGGCAGTCGTAGGTGTTCAAACGTTATAGATGTACCGAAAAGTCAGATTGATACGCGGAGCCACGAACTTCTTGGTCTTTGGAATGTCATGCATCCAACACGCCTGCGACAATCCACTCATCACGAGCAGCGAACCTGATGTTAAAGAAATCTGCCGCAATTCTTTGTTCTCACGATGCCGCAGACGAAAGTTGCGTTCTCCACCAAAACTCACTGATGCAATGACCGGCTCTGACCCAAGTTCGGGTTCGTCATCTGCGTGCAGACCCATCGAGTCCTGACCATCGCGATACAGATTGACCAACACCGAGTTGAATTTCGCCGATGCCGCATCTTCGCAGCGGCGCTTAATCTCCAGCAAAGTTGGAGTCATTGGTCGAGGATCAAGTGTGATTCCCGAATACGAATACGCCAAGTCTCCATACCAACATGCCAATCGTGGCTGGGGAACTTCTTTGCCAAACAAAATGATGTTGCGCGCTTCCCATGGAGTCTCATCCATGATGTTGCGAAACATGCGCTCGCTGTCCCCTGATCCAAAAAATCCCGGACGATAAAACGCACTGCCGTCGAAAGGCAATAGTTCTTGCGGTTGCACGAGTGGCTCGTCAAAAAGGCTCATACGGTCACCAATTTTTAGGGCATGGGCAGGTCGGCAAATTGCGATTCAATAATTGAGCGATCTTCAAGATCGCTGATTCCGGCAATCAATTGCACCGTCACCATGTACACATCGCCATAGCGTTCATCATCGGCATTCAACAATGCCCGCGAATATCCCTCATGCAGTGAAGCGATCAACCAATCATCAACTGCGTTTTCAATTGCTCGCGCGATTGCCGATTCAATCAACGTCACGGCATCTTCGGCCATACCATTCACGGTGAGCGCTCGAGCGACTTGCCAATCACCAATCAACAAATTCATGGCGTTGCCAATGGGCTCCCAAAGCGCACGCGAAGCCAGTGCTTCACATAATGCTCGATACGCGTCTTCTTCAGAAAGCTCGCTGCGATCAAGAATGTCAGAAGCGTTGTTGTAAGCGCTGATCGCCAACATGCGCCGCGTTTGCTCTGAATCACTCATCGCGAATTCGCTAGTTTTCTTCAGTTGTCGCGGCTTCTTTGGGTCGACGTTCGCGATAATCACGCGCTCCACCTTCTTCAGGCTCGACCTGCAAAACAATTCCGTCAATGGCCACGACTCGCGCCATTTCGCCACTCTTCACTGGAGTTGCGCGGTTTGTGCGGGCCTTCCAACGGGCTGGCCCGATTTGTACAGCGCCGTCAGGACTGATGTCCGAGACCGCCATACCGACTTCGCCAATTAGACGCTCGCGCCCAACTGTGGGAGTCGCAAAACGTGTCCGGGTCATGCTGGGCATACCCGAAATAAAAGTCAGAGCAATACCACCAATACCTACCAACAAACTCAACCACGACACTTGCAGCGAATGCTGATCAACGACGGGAAACAGGAAGATTGATGAAACCGCGAATCCAACCAGACCAACGCCAGTCCAAAATCTTGGAACGCCGACTTGCACATCAACCGAGAACGCAAGCATTGAGGCGAACATCAAGATGAGCGCCCAGTTGCGTTCGGGCAGTTCGCCAAGACCGTAGAAAGAAAGCATCAACAGGACTCCGCCAACAACGCCCGCCACGCCAATACCAGCAGTGAAGAATTCAAAGATCAGCAGCGCAAGGCCCATGATCAAGAACAGGTAGGCAACCGGCGGGCTAGCTGACGTGTGCAACATCTGTGCCCACAATCCAAGTTTGTGGAAACGAACTGTAGTGATGTCATTTGAAACGTTGCCGTCATCATTGAGGGTTTCAACGGCGGTATCAAGCGTGACACCATCAATGAGTAGTCCATCAAGCGCGTACACCATGTTACGAATGGTGGGTGCACCTTCATCGCTGATTTCAAGTTTCAATGCTCCAGCGCGGCGAGCATCTTGGAAGCCGAGGGTTTCGGTGCGCAACTGATCGGTTGCTTCACCAAAGTCGACATCGTCGACAAGCGGTGTACCCGACTTGCCGATACGAGTGCCAGGTGCCATTCCGGTGGCATCGGCTGCTGACAAAAGTTGGGCACCAAGACCAGTGGCTTTCGAACCAGAAGGTCCGACCCAAATCGCCACTGGAACAGTTGCGTCGGCGATGCGGTTATACAGATCGCGCATTTCATCGCGACCCACTAACGATGCCTTTGAGTTGATCTGCAGAATCAGAGCTTGGGCGCCGTTGGTTTCAGCATCAGAGATCGCGTTGTTAATCGCGTCAACGATGATGTTGTCGATGAGGCCCGACACTTGCAGCACGTCAACTGGCGCCAAACCAGTCGCCGTGACTTCGGCGCTTGTAGTGACCGCCTCTTGAGTGGGCGGTTCAGTGCCCGATGACGCATATGCCACATCAATAAAGCCGAGCACGGAGCCGACGGCAATGAAGAGGATGGCTAGTCTGCGCACGAGTGTCTCCGAAAAAGAAAAATATTGACCCACTGTTCACCATGTCGCGGATGCTGGTGGTGGCCGGCAAGGGTGGTGTCGGCAAGACAACCGTAACGGCTGCGATGGCACGCGCCTCAGCCGATCTCGGACTTCGGGTACTGGTTGTGACGCTTAACTCGCGGCAAGGTTTAAGTGAATTACTCGGCGGCATACCGTCCGACGGGTCTGACTACGAGGGCACGACCATTTTGAACGGGCTTGGCCCCCAAAAGACCGGATCGATTCTGTTGCGCTCATTGACTGCCAGTGACGCCCTTCAGGACTACTTGGGCACCCAGGGTCTGGCCCGTTTGGCCAAACGCCTGGTCTCAACTGGGGTCGTGGACGTGGTCGCCAGCGCTGCCCCGGGCATCGATGACCTTTTGGTCTTGGGCAAACTCAAACATTTGGTTGGTATCGCCGGCCCAGAAGGCGACCATGACCTGATCATCGTTGACGGCCCCGCCGCTGGACATGCCATGTCCTTCTTGCAGTCCCCAGCGGCCATGGCCAAGACGATCAGCGGGGGCCCATTGCATTCGCAAGCCAACGAAGTTCTGGCAATGTTGCACGACCCCGAAAAGTGTCGCGTGATCATGGTGACCCTGCCCGAGACGACACCTGTCAACGAACTTGTTGAGACCACCGCCCTGCTCACAGAAACAGTTGGGGTTCATTTCGGACCTGTTGTGATCAACGGAGTGGATCAGGCTCCTGACATCACTGCCCTCGTGGCGAAGGATCAATTGCCCGAAGGTGAACTTGGTGATGCGGCGCGCTACCGAGCATCACGATGCGCGATGCATGCCCACGCCGTTGAACGAGTGAATCAACTTGTTGCGACTGGATCAATTTCGTTGCCACATATTGCCAGTGCTGGTTTGTCAGCGGGCGACATAAAAACTTTGGCGAAAGTTTTGCTTGCAGAAGTAAGCACACAATCATGAGTAAGAAGAATTTCCGCGACGTCATTTCAACTTCGCGCATCGTGGTCTGTTGTGGTTCGGGTGGAGTTGGCAAAACAACTACTGCTGCCGCGTTGGCAATGCAAGCCGCCGAAATTGGTCGACGAGTTGTGTTGATCACGATTGATCCGGCAAAGCGTTTGGCCGATGCACTTGGGCTATCCGACTTAAGCAATGAACCTTCGCGCGTGCAACACGAATGTTCTGGTGAACTGTGGGCCATGATGCTCGATGCGCGCGCCACATTTGATGAAGTGATTCGCCGACAGTCGCGAAATAAGCAACAAGAACAGGCGATTTTGACGAATCCGTTCTATAGCAATATTGCGAGTCGTCTATCGGGCAGTCAGGAATACATGGCAGCCGAGAAACTGTATGAGCTATTCAACGACGATCAATTTGATCTCGTGATCGTTGATACTCCCCCAACTCGTGAGGCTCTTGATTTTCTCGAGGCTCCGCAAAAGCTCATGAACTTTCTTGACCACCGCGTGTATCGCTGGTTAGTGATGCCTGCCCGCGGTGGACTGCGAGTTTTGAATTTTGCCGCCCAACCAATTTTAAAAACAATCGGTCGCGTCATTGGAGCCGATGTGTTGGCCGATGCCATCAACTTCTTTCAAGCCTTTGAAGGAATTGAAGAAGGCTTTCGTCAGCGTGCACTTGCCGTCCAGACTTTGTTGAAATCACAGGACAGCAAATATGTGGTGGTCGCTTCGGCGCATGACGACACCATTCGCGAAGCGATCTTTTTCACCGATGAACTGGCGCGAGTTGGCACCCCCGTGACCGGATTGATCATCAACCGCCTGCAGCCAAAATTTGGCAAGGGCTCCGCGACTGCCTCAATCACCGCAGCGCGAAAGGCCGACAAGGAGGGCGACACTGATCTGGCCGCACTCCACCGCAATATGGCTCACCTGCGCCACATCGTGCAGGCCGAAGAAGCCACCTTGAAACCCCTACTCGACGCCGTCGGGTCGGCCCTGGTGGTGAAACTCGATCAGCGTGCCCAAGACATTCATGATCTTGATGCCATCGCCGATTTGGGGCGGGATCTCGTCGCCGCCACCGCCACGAGGTAGCGTTTCATTCGTGCATGTGATCCTCGCTACCGATGCTGACTGGCTAGTCGACGAAGTCGTCGCCGCCCTTGGCGGACCCGAAACAACCTTCACCCATTGTCGCGATGGACGCGCCGTCGTCGAAGTGGTCAAGGCCCGCACCCCCGATCTAGTGATTCTCGATATGCAGATCGGCACCATGGGTGGCATCGCAGTCACCATGGATCTTCGTCTTGATGAAAGTGGCGGCACATTGCCCCATGTTCAGATCTTGATGTTACTCGATCGTCAAGCCGATGTGCACATGGCTCGTCGCAGTGGCGCCGATGGCTGGCTCGTCAAGCCCCTTGATGCACTGCGTCTTCGCCGTGCGAGCAAGGCCATCGCTGCCGGAGGTTGCTTCGCTGAAGGAATACCCGCAGTTGACGAACCGGCCGGTGAAGAAGTAGTTGAAGAAGCCGCTACTGCAGAAGTTGAAGTCGCAACTGCCAACTGATTACGGGTATGCAATCCCCAACAGTGCGTGCGTATTGGGTCCTGCAATTCCGTCAACAGGAATATTCTGCGAAAACTGGAAGTTCATCACCGCGCGAATGGTGTTTGGGCCGTACGAACCATCGGCCGAATCTTCAAGAAAACCAACGTTGATTAAGGCCTCTTGTAATGCAGCCACTCGAGGACCAGTATCTCCGTAAAGTAATTGGTCTGCCGCGCTTTCGGGGCGATATCCCTTATTGGTTTCATCACAGGGGTAACCCGCAACCGCAATTTGAAGTGAGGTGAAGATAAAACTCTCTCTTGTTATTGCGCCTTCGGGTTCTGGCCCATACCCATCGGGAACCGAATAGCAATACACATAGATCGGGTCGTACATTTTCCAGGCGTTGTCTTCAATGTGAAACGGAGTGACGCCTTCACATTCACCACAGTCGGGATAGTTCTGTGTGATCATCCAATCGCCTATGCATTCAAGGACGGCGAGACCTTCAATGGTCTGTCCAATCGGATTCGTCTCATTGGGATCAACCGCCGACATCAAACACTCAGGTCGGAGATCGACTGGCGATGATGGTGTTGGCATCTCCACCGAAGTGGTTGATACTTCGGTGATCGGCACCTCTGAAACCGGAGTCGAGTCTTCAATAACTGTGCTCGTTGTGCTGCCACACCCAGCCAAGAGGCTGACTAACACTGCACCGACACCGAGCCTTCGCACCATGTGCTGTTTCATCTTTGCCCCCGTTTTCCGCTTGAGGTCAGAGTAAACGAAGCCAGGTAGGCGGTGGTCACCAAAAGCCGGTTGTGCAGTTAGGGGAAACTGCCGAGTCCCTATAGGCTCGTTTCCTGCACCATCGGGGTGTAGCGCAGCTTGGCTAGCGCGCCACGTTCGGGACGTGGAGGCCGGAGGTTCAAATCCTCTCACCCCGACCAGCACACATCCCCCGCTTCGGCGGGGGATGTGCCATTTGCCGGCTCATTTCGCTCTACGGTGATCCCGTGGATATTGCGCAACTTCAAGATGTCATCGAACGTACCTACGGCGATCGCGATCGTGCTCGCGGTGTGCCCTCAACTGTTGCCTGGTTGGCCGAAGAAATCGGTGAATTAGCTCAGGCCGTGCGCAAAGGAACCAAGGCTCAACAAGAACATGAATTTGGCGATGTGTTGGCCTGGGTGGCAACGCTTGCCAATCAAATGGGCGTCGACTTATCTGCGTGTGTTGAGCGTTATGCCAACGGATGTCCGCGCTGCGCGGCTCTCCCCTGTGCTTGCTAACTGATCTTTAGAGAAACAGTTCAGCGATCTGTACTGCGTTTAATGCAGCACCCTTGCGCAAGTTGTCGTTGCTCACAAAGAGCACCAAGCCACGACCGTCTTCGAGCGACAAGTCTTGGCGAATACGTCCAACAAAGCTCGGGTCTTTGCCAGCAGCTTCAAGCGGTGTCGGTACATCGGTGAACACAACACCAGGTGCTGACGACAACAACTCTTTGGCACGGGCCACTGAAATCGGTCGATCAAATTCTGCGTTGATACTCAATGAGTGACCGGTGTACACCGGAACGCGCACACACGTACCTGAAACTCGCAAGTTCGGAATCGCCAAAATCTTGCGACTTTCATTGCGTAATTTTTGTTCTTCGTCAGTCTCAAATGAATCGTCATCGGTGTACTTACCAGCGAATGGCAACACGTTGAACGCGATCGGCTTCGTGAACTTGGTTGGTACCGGATAGATAACCGCTTCACCGTCGTACGTGAGTTCACGGGCATTATCGGCAACTTCGCGCGACTGCTTATCTAGTTCATCAACGCCGGCGAGTCCGCCACCCGACACTGCTTGATACGTGCTCACGATCAAACGATTGAGACCAGCCTCGGCGTGCAACGCTTTCAACACGGGCATCGCGGCCATCGTGGTGCAGTTGGGGTTCGCAATGATTCCCTTTGGTGCATTGCGAATTTCTTCAGGGTTCACTTCGCTCACCACGAGCGGCACATCGGGATCCATACGCCAAGCCGACGAATTGTCAATCACAATCACGCCAGCCGCAGCAAAGCGCGGGGCGAGTTCACGAGACGATGTTGCACCAGATGAAAACAGTGCGATGTCTAAACCAGACGGATCGGCGGTTGCCGCATCTTCAACGGTGATTTCGCCACCCTTCCACGGAAGGGTTGTTCCGGCCGAACGGGCCGAAGCAAAAAATCGAATCTCATCAATCGGGAAATTGCGCTCGGCCAACAGGGTGCGCATCACGCTTCCTACTTGACCGGTTGCTCCTACTACTCCAATACGCATAATGCGCAAGGCTAACGGAAAGGTCACGCCGCCCGACGGGCAATTAACCACCAGTGACTGCCATGCACGCCAATAAAGGTGCACTGCGGAATTCCTTCAACTCCACCGATGCGACGGCGATGACTAAACCACAGCGTGGGGTTCAGTAAATCAATGTTCTTTTTCTCGAGATGCTCAAGCACCACTTTGGGAGCCAAGCGATTGGCTTGCCAACCGAGACGCGTTGACCAGCGTTGCCGAGCCAACCATGCCCCAATTGTGGGCACGCGCCACAAGGACCGCGTGATGACGCCCGCCGGAAATAGCAATGCGTCTGTGGCAACCCAGGTGCGGTAATTCAGTAACACATAGCCACCCGGCTTAACAACGCGTAAAGCTTCTTCGGTTAAGGCCAATGCGTCAGCACTTTCGCAATGTTGCAAGGTGATGTAACTGAACACCATGTCGGCTGACGCGTCGGGAAGGGCCAAGGTTTTGCCGTCGGCGACATGTGAGGTCGACAAACGTTCAGGGACACCAAACTTGCCGACAATCTCGCGACAACGTTCAAGAAAGGCTGCATCAAGATCACACGCCACAACTGACTTGAATCGCTGAGTGAAACCCGCAGTCATACGACCAATGCCAGCACCGATTTCAACTAATGATCGCTGCACATTGTCTTCGGGCAAAAAACCGAAATACTGCAAATAAGCGCCAACCTCTTGCTCGCCCGAATTCACAAATTCAGCAAGCGTCAGTTGCTGGCCGGTTTCGTTGTTAAAAACCCAGCCGGTGTCGCGGACAACACTTTCGCCATCACCTTGTGTTTCAGATGCACGACCGGCCGCATTCCACGGCACATGTTGGCGACGACGAGCGCGAGACACGAATTATTTCCGCTCGGGCAACGGAGCGCTGTATGACTGGCCGCTGTCGAGACCAAAAGCAGTGTGCAATGAACGGGCGGCCTTTTCAAGATCGGCCGCAGCAACAACAACCGAAATACGAATGGTTGACGTTGAGATCATTTCAATGTTCACATCGTTGTCAGCAAGTGTGCGGAACATCTTGGCGGCAATGCCGGGGCTGGTCTTCATACCCGCACCGACCAATGAAATCTTGGCAATTGAATCGTCTTGTGCAATGCCAGCAGCGCCAATTTCTTTGGCAACAGACTCAACGATTCCTTGAGCGACCTTCATGTCGGCCTTGGGTACCGTGAAACTGATATCGGTGTTGCCATCAGTTGACGTGTTCTGCACGATCATGTCGACATTCACATTTGACTCGGCAAGTTGTTCAAACAGCGATGCTGAGATGCCGGGACGATCGGGCACCTTACGTACAGTGACTTTGGCTTCGCTGACATCGGTGACAACACCAGAGATAATGGGATCTTCCATCGAAGGCTCCTGACTAGTGACCCAAGTGCCGGGTTCCCAGGTGAAACTGGAACGCACTTGAATCGGGACATTGTGATTACGAGCAAATTCAACTGAGCGCAGTGCAAGTACCTTGCTACCAGCGCCAGCCATTTCGAGCATTTCATCAAAGTTGATGTGTTGCAGTTTGCGAGCCTGCGGAACAATGCGCGGGTCAGCACTAAACACGCCCGTGACATCGGTGTAAATCTCGCAACTGTCGGCGTCAAGCGCCGCTGCAAGAGCAACTGCTGTGGTATCTGATCCACCACGACCAAGAGTGGTGATTTCTTTGTCGGTGCTCACACCTTGAAAGCCGGCGACAACACACACTTTGCCTTGGGCCAGTGCCTCACGCACACGATCGCCCTTCACTTCAAGAATCTTGGCCTTGGTGTGCACGGTGTCAGTAATGATGCCGACTTGACTGCCCGTGAAACTGATGGCGTCAATACCGACTCCGGCCAAAGCCATACATACAAGAGTCATCGAGATGCGCTCGCCTGTGGTGAGCAACATGTCAAGTTCGCGATCGGGCTGGACAGATGAGACATCGTTGGCGAGCTTGATTAAGTTGTCGGTCGACTTACCCATGGCCGACACCACGACCACAACATCGTTGCCGTGGCGCTTGGTGAAGGCCACATGTTCGGCCACGGCACGGATACGTTCAGGGTCGGCTACCGAAGTGCCTCCGTATTTTTGGACAATGAGTGCCACAAGGGTTTCAGGCTACCTGCCCACGGCCCTCAGTTCAGGTTGTTTACTTAACGATCACCATTCTTGACCTGCAGGGCAGGCCTCTGCCCCGTTAGCCTTCCCCAACTATGGGAACAGCAAAACGTGAACGTAAGAAAATGAACCGCGAGATGGGCAGGCAGGCTCACGAGACCGCTGCTAAGCGCCAGAAAACCACCAAGACGACGATCCGCATTGTCGGAGCCATCGTCATCATCTTGGCCTTGTTCTTCGGCATCGCATTTTTGACCGACGATGATGAGAAGTCAACCGACACCGCCGCTCCAGTGTCGACTGCAGTGGACGCATATGCAAGCACCACAGTTGCTGGCGACGCGACGAACACAGTGCCAGGCGACACCACCACACCTTCAGATTTCGTGTACGGAACTACTGAGTGCCCGCCAGTCGAAGGTGCCGCCACTCAAACACAAGAATTCGGCGATTCATTTGCACAATGTATCGACCCAACCAAGACCTACACCGCAGTGGTGACGACCAACATGGGCACGTACTCGGCAGTGCTTGACGCAGCTAAGGCTCCTGGCACCGTCAATAACTTTGTGAGCCTTGCTCGCAACAAGTACTTCGATGGCACCACATGTCACCGCGCCATCCCGGGCTTCATGATTCAGTGTGGTGACCCCACGGCAACTGGTTCAGGTGGACCTGGTTACAAGTTTGCTGATGAATTGCCGGACTCTGGTGAATACAAGATTGGCTCGTTGGCCATGGCGAACTCGGGCCCAAATACCAATGGCAGTCAGTTCTTTGTGATCAGTGGCGATCAGGGTGTTTCATTGCCGCCGAATTACACCTTGTTTGGTCAAGTCACTGAAGGTCTTGACACCACCGTTGTTGCACTTGATGCTGCTGGCAACCCTTCTTCAAACGGTGTTCCGCCACTCAAAGAAATCAAGATCGAATCGATCACCATTACCGAAAGCTGAATAAGCACTTCTTCTTGGTACTGAATTCTAGATACCAAAAATCCCCCCGAGTTTCTGGTGAGGATTCTTCTTCATAATGAAGAATTATCCTCACCAGTTTCCCAGGGAGATTTTGTTGTAACTACTGCGTTACTTAGCTGAACTAGCCCGCTGCGTCCATCTTGAGTCCATTTGGCGATCACTATTTCCCGAGTGCATGGATCTTTGATCCGAACTTTACGCCCGTGTCCCCCGACGAATGATCAATGAGCCCAACGAATCATCAATGAGGTAGCTCACCGAATTTTTCGTTGGGACCAACTTCTTCCCATTCGTGTCCGCGTCGGATCAAAGCAGATGACGACGGCAAGAACACCAACGGCACATTGGCCAGTTTCTTTGCTCGGGCATGACGATCAACGGTGACCGTTTCAGATTGGGCAACTATCGCCATACCGGTTAACAGTCCAAGACCAAGCGCAAGCGCGCCACCACGCGGGTCAATCATCGGATCACAAAAAGCCGAGGCTGAAGCACCGACGCCAACAACTAAGCCGCCTTCTTTCAATACGTGTTGCACTGCTTCCCACACCGCAGTTTCCTTCAGAACACTGCGCATGTGAATGGGGTTGTCGCCGACAAACCACACCGCATCGGCCTTGCGAACGATTTTGATGGCGTCTTTGTCTTCTGCCTCGTTACGACGCATCACCATCAAGGCTTCAACTTCAACACCCAATCGTGCAGCCCAGGCATTGGCAGCACTCACCAATACCTCTGGCTGCTCAAATGCATCGGCGGTCGGCAAGACCACAACCTTCTTCGCCTTCACTTCCTTCAACAGGCGCTCGTCGAGTTCGTCGTGAAGGCCAAATGCGCCTCCGCCTTGCAGTGCAATAATTCCAGTCATGTCTCGAGCGTACGCCGTGACGACGTCTCAGTAGAGCGCTTTAGACAGTTTCAAGCAAATGTTCTTCAAGCGCCAACCAATGTTGATCTTCAACACCAATCGTTGAGCAGTAGTCACGAATCGTTCCGTGGGTTTCACGAATGTCAGCCAAAAGTCCCTTGATCGAATCTGGGTGGGCCGACATCAGTACTGGCGGCATGGTGGCAAAACGTTCTGCAAACTCCGGAGAAACAACTTTGGCCCATTCGCGAGTTTTTTCACCAGCAAGTTCGCTCATCGCATAGTCGGCGTACACAATTTCGTCGGGCACTCCGAGGCCCGATAGCAAGAGTGCTGCGAGCAGTCCGGTGCGATCTTTGCCGGCAGCGCAATGAAACACTACTGGACCACTTTCTTGATCACTCAAGATGCGCAAGGCCTCTCCCAATAGATGACCTCCCTGCTGCAACATCAAGTGATATTTCGCACGCAAAAATTCGGCTTGCTCGCCCTTCCAGTCGTGCGCCTCGTTCATATCCCACGTGCGATCAATGATCGATAGATGGTGAAACTCAACGTCGTATTGATCAACCGGAAACGTACCGCGTTCAGACAACTCTTCGGTGGTGCGTAGATCAATGACTGTTCGCAATGCGAATGGGCGCAGTGCCTCAACATCTTCTGGGGTCAATCGATACAGCCCATCAGCACGAAATACCTTGCGCCATACAGTGTGGCGGCCATCGTTTGTGGGGTAACCACCCACGTCACGAAAATTATGAACTGCGAACAATTCAATGAGGCGATCGGGGTGGTCAAGAAGTTCGGCAATGGCTACGGGCGTTGGGGTCACGGGCAAAGAGTACTTGCCCAAGGTGAACGCTTGGCTTTGCGATAGTTACCAGTTGGTAACTATGCTTTCCCAATCATCTTGGCCATTTGGCCCGTCTTAGGAGAATTGACATGGCTATTCAGACTGTTGGAGTTGTCGGATCAGGAATCATGGGCTCCGGCCTTGCCGAAGTCATTGCCCGCGGTGGCATGAATGTCATCGTTCGCTCACGCAGTCAGGCCACCGCTGACGCGATGGTGACATCTGTTGCCAAAGGTCTTGCCAAGCAAGTTGAAAAAGGTCGTCTAACCGAAGATGACAAGGCCGCCATTCTTGGTCGTATCACTGCGGTTTCAGAACTCAGTGCACTCGCCGATTGCGATCTTGTTGTTGAGAGTGTTGTTGAAGATCTCGACACCAAGAAGTCTTTGTTCGTCGAACTTGATCGCATTGTGAAGCCCACTGCAATCATCGCCACCAACACATCAACGTTGCCCGTCATTGAACTCGCAATGAGTACCTCACGTCCCGAGTTGGTGTGCGGTATTCACTTCTTCAACCCAGCGACTGCAATGCCGCTCGTCGAAATCGTGCGCCCACTATCGGCAAGTGATGCCACCATTGACACTGCTACCGCATTCGCCGAGACCTGTGGCAAGCAGCCAGTACAAGTAAAGGACCGCGCTGGTTTCATTGTCAACGCATTGCTCTTCCCGTATCTCAACAACGCCATTCGCATGCTCGAACAGGGCACTGCCAATATGGAAGACATCGACACCGCCATGAAGGGTGGTTGCAACTTCCCCATGGGACCGTTTGCATTGCTCGACCTCGTCGGCCTTGACACATCGCTATCAATCCTTGATGCGCTTTACAACGAGTTTCGCGACCCCAACTACGCCGCTATGCCAACGCTGCGTCGCATGGTTGCTGCGGGCAAATTAGGTCGTAAGTCGAAGGCTGGCTTCTACAGTTACTGATGTGCGAGCCGCTGATGTCATTCCTTGGGTGTTAACGCCCGACAACATCGGCGCGCTCACTCGCCCACAAATTGCATTTCCTGAATCGCAATACGACTTCAGCACTGTTCCAATGGGTGACGATGACCTTGTGGCCATTGGTGCCGATCTTGAACCATCAACTTTGATCAACGCGTATTCACATGGGCTATTTCCGATGCCGATGAGTGCCAAGAAAATTGGTTGGTGGTGCCCAGTCACGCGCGGCATCATTCCGCTTGACGGACTACATGTCTCGCGTTCATTACAGAAACATCTCAAGCGATTCAGCATTCGAGTTGATTCATGTTTCGCCCAGGTGATGAAAGCATGTGGTGATCCCAAACGACCGCACGGTTGGATCAATCTTGAATTCATTCGTGCGTATTCATACCTGCACGCCATGGGTTGGGCCCACAGCGTTGAAGTGTTTCAAGACGATCAACTCGTCGGTGGCCTTTACGGCGTACGAGTTGGAAACTTATTTGCCGGCGAAAGCATGTTCCATACCGAGACCGACGCTTCGAAAGCAGCCCTGGTTGCACTCGTAGCCTTATTGGAGGCCACTGGCATCACACTTTTTGACGTCCAGTGGACGACCCCCCACCTGACTTCGCTTGGCGCTATTGATATCCCCCGAAACGACTATCTGGCTTTGCTCGCTCAGGCGCAAAATCGCGACTCGCCCGACAGACTATGAACTATGGCTGAATCAGCAGACAAGGCAATCCGTCGTGACGAACCGTGGTTGATGCGCACCTACTCGGGGCACTCAACTGCAAAGGCGTCAAACGAGCTCTACCGCACCAACTTGGCCAAAGGTCAAACCGGTCTCTCGATCGCTTTCGACCTTCCCACCCAAACTGGATACGACCCCGACTCCCTGATGGCTACCGGCGAAGTCGGCAAAGTTGGAGTACCTGTTTCTCATCTTGGTCACATGCGCACCTTGCTCGACGGAATTCCGCCAGGTCAAATGAATACATCGATGACAATCAATGCACCGGCAGCTTGGATGCTTGCGCTGTACGTTGCTAATGCTGAAGAGCAAGGTGTTGCACGCGGTGCACTGCGTGGCACCACGCAGAACGACATCCTGAAGGAATATCTCTCGCGCGGCACTTACATTTTCCCGCCAGTGCCATCACGTCGACTCATTGTTGACATGGTCGCATGGTGTGCAAACAATGCGCCGAAGTGGAACCCCATGAATGTGTGCTCTTACCACTTGCAAGAAGTTGGCGCAACACCAGTCCAAGAGATTGCCTTCTCATTGGCCAACGCCGTTGGCATCCTTGACGCCGTTCGTGATTCTGGTCAAGTGCCGCCCGAACAGTTCAGTCAAGTCTTCGGAAGCATTTCATTTTTCGTCAACGCTGGCATTCGCTTCATTGAAGAGATCTGCAAGATGCGCGCATTCACCGAACTGTGGGACCGTATTGGTCTTGAACGTTACGGGGTTACCGATGAAAAGGCACGTCGTTTCCGCTACGGAGTTCAAGTCAACTCACTTGGCCTCACCGAAGCACAACCCGAAAACAATGTTCAGCGAATTGTGCTTGAAATGCTTTCAGTATCGTTGTCAAAAAATGCGCGTGCACGTTCGATTCAGTTGCCCGCATGGAACGAAGCTCTCGGATTGCCACGACCGTGGGACCAACAGTGGAGCCTGCGCATGCAACAAGTTTTGGCTTTTGAAACTGACTTGCTTGAATATGCTGACATCTTCGACGGTTCAACCGTGATTGAAAAGAAGACGGCCGATCTACGCGATGCGGCCTGGGCCGAGTACGAAGAAATCTTGGCACTGGGTGGCGCATTTGAATCGGTTGACACCCTAAAGGGTCGACTCGTGAAGTCGATGGCCGAACGTACCCGCCGCATTGAAAGTAGCGAGCAAATCGTTGTGGGCGTTAACAGTTACACCGAGTTCGAAGAATCACCACTTGGTGGCGAAGGCAACATCGTCAAGGTTGATCACGACGTTGAGCGTCAGATGATTGAAGATGTTGTGGCCTGGCGGGCCAGGCGCGATGAAGCCGCAGTGCAGGCAGCCCTCGCCGAATTGCGCGTTGCCGCTCAAGGTAATGACAACATCATGGAGCCCTCCATTGCGTTGGCGAAAGCCGGCGGAACAACCGGTGAATGGTCTGGTGCATTGCGTGAAGTGTTCGGTGAATTCCGCGCACCAACGGGTGTTGCGGCAGCAGTTGGCAAGCGACCAGGTGAACTCGCTGAAGTGGCCGCTTACGTACGCACGATTCCTGGTGGTCCGCCGAAGTTGCTCGTTGCCAAGCCGGGTCTTGATGGGCACTCAAGTGGCGCCGAACAAATCGCTGTTGCTGCTCGCGACGCTGGCATGGAAGTTGTGTACTCAGGTATCCGTCTGACCCCTGAACAAATCGCGGCAAGTGCTCGCGATGAAGACCCCGATGTCATTGGCTTGTCAATTCTGTCGGGTTCACATATGGCGCTTGTGCCTGCAGTGATTGCTGAACTGAAAAAAGAAGGCGTTGACATTCCAGTTGTTGTCGGTGGAATCATCCCTGAAGAAGACCGACCGGTGTTACTAGCAGCAGGCGTTATTGCGGTCTACACACCAAAAGATTTTCGGTTGAGCGACATCATGCGCGACATTGCCGAAATTGCTGCGGCCAACCGCAAGTAATTTCTTCAGTTTTCAGACAGCCGCAGGTGATTGCGAGTCAATCCAACGTTCAAGCGTCGGGCCACTCTCAAAGCTTGTGATCAGTGCATAGCGCGGATGATTGTGGTTGTGCACCACGACATGCCAGAGACGCTGAGTGTCAACAACAAAACGTGAACCTCGATGTAGAGGCACTCGGCGTTCGGTTGAACGATCAGGCAACCCGTCAGCATCATTGTCCATCAACAACATGTAACTGTCGGGTTGGTCAGTGAGCTCAATCCATGAACGTACCACCCAACCTTCGTTGTCGGGATTGAAGCGGTTGTTATCGTCACGATGGAACGAACGAATCGCTACATCGCGATCTTGCGGTTCGAGTTTGATGATGCGTACTCGCCCAAAGTTGGCACCAATAGCATCAACATATTTCTTAATCGTCGGAGCCTTCGCAGCGTTTGATGTCCAGAGCGCGTCTTTGTCGGTCTTGCCCTTATCCCAAAAACCGCGGCAGTCAAGTTCGCCATCGGCCGATGCGAGCGGTGCGAAGTTGGTGTCGCCACCGCTCTTCCAATCCATGTACTCAAGCGATTCCCACTCGTTGCTTGGAATGTTGACGTCCATTGGTCGCAAGATGACGAAGCCCTCTTTTCCCAGCGCGGGCATGCGGTAATGCGGCGTGTGGAGTGGAATCGCGACCGACCAATGTTCTTTGTTCGGCCAGAAGGGGGAAGTGCTGTCCGTGGTCATGGTTTCAGTCTACGAAGAGCCACGAAAGCATTCAGGGCACTAGGTCATAACCCCGAAGGGTCAGGGTGCCATTGTTGTTGATATGCCATTTGTCGCGACGGTCGTTGCCGGCGCAGTTCCGTTACCAGGAATGGCCAACTTTTGTCCGGCCTGGATGGCGTCGGCGTTTGGTAAACCATTGGCGGCCACGATGTCGGCAACCGTGACACCGAACGCGGCGGCGATAGCTGACAAAGTGTCGCCTTGCTGAATTGTGTAGAACTCTGGATTCGCGACAAGGGTGCTCGTAGTTTCAAGCGGAATCGTCGTGGTTGATTCGGCGACCATCATGGGCAGCGTCTCTACAACTTTGGCGTCGTCGGAGCATGCGCTGACCAACAAAATCAAACCTGCAAGGGCAACAACACTGACAACTCGACGACTGTTCACAAGTTCACAGCGTATTGGGATTCTGGTGAGAAATCATCCTCATTTTCGCAGAGCTTGTCGCTCTCACCGATTGATAACGCCGATACAGAGCGTTGTATTCAAATCGGCCTGAACTAAATCAAACCCAATTCGCGGACAGCGTCGCGCTCTTCGGCAAGTTCGGCCGTTGATGCATCGATCTTGCCGCGGCTGTATGCGTCAATGTCGAGACCCTGAACGATGTCGTACTTGCCGTCCTTGCACACGCACGGGAAGCT
>CALEHE010000249.1 GCA_937876415.1 uncultured Actinomycetes bacterium | reverse complement strand
ACGGCGAGACCCATTCCGAAGAGCTTGATCGTGCGGTCGTCACCCGCCACAAAACTTCCGAAAACGGCGACCATGATGAGGGCCGCAGCGGTGATAACTCGGGCCGTGGCAGCCAAACCGTCGGCCACCGCGGTCGCGTTATCGCCCGTTCGATCGAACTCTTCTTTCATGCGCGAGAGCAAGAAAACCTCGTAGTCCATCGACAGTCCAAAGACGATGGCGAAGAGCATCATCGGGATGAAAGGTTCGATGGGTCCAGCATTTCCGACACCGATCAAACTGCCGCCATAACCCCACTGGAAAATGGCAACGATGACGCCGTACGACGCCCCGATTGAAAGCAAGTTCATGATGACTGCTTTGAGCGGAACTAACAAACTTCTGAACACCACCATGAGCAGTAGGAAGGACATCAGCAGCACTGCACCAACGAAAATGAACATTCGTTTGGCAAAGTAATCACTGAGGTCAACGCCAATCGCGGTGAAGCCACCAACGTTGATCGTCATGTCAGTGCCTTCGGTAACCGGTGGCAAAACCTCATCGCGAAGTCGGTGCACAAGATCAGATGTGTTTTCCGACTGTGGAGACTCGCGGGGAACTACTTGCCAGACGATGAGTTCTGGAGTCATGACGTTCGCAGGCGATACATATGCGACATCGGGATCGGCGGCAATCGCAGCCGATATCTCGCCTAACTTCGCGGTGTTAGCTGCATCTGTTGGAGTCACTTCAGCAACAAGCTGCAATGGTCCGTTGAACCCTGCGCCGAAACCTTGAGCAAGCATGTCGTAAGCACGACGAGCGGTTTGCCATTCAGCACGATTGCCGTTGTCGCTCAGTGCAAGACGCATTCCGAAGAGTGGAAGAGTCATGATCAGCAGCACCGTCAGACCACCAATGAGCGATACCCACGGGCGGTTTTGAATGAAACGACTCCAGCGATACCAGAATTGTTCTTGAATTGGTTTCGGCTCGCGATGCTTGATGGGAGTACGCCACGATTTCACCAAGAAGCTTGTCGCCATAATGATGACGGCAAGCAAAAGTCCAAGACCAATAAATGACAATGTGCCGAAAAAGATAATGCCGATTAATGACATGGAGGAGAAACTGATCAATGAAATCAGGGCTGCTCGAGTCGTCACGTCAATACGGTGACCGACCCATGACAAC
>CALEHE010000248.1 GCA_937876415.1 uncultured Actinomycetes bacterium | reverse complement strand
ACGCGACCATTTGTCACGTCAAGACACGGAATGACGCGGGCAACTTTCACTGCGCCCTCCCCTGTGAACCATTTTCAAGATCACGCAATACGGCTACTGCTTGTTCAACCGTAAAGCGACCTTCGTAAATTGCTTTACCAGTAATGACTCCGGCAAGAGCAGGAATCGTCGCGAGAATTCGCACATCATCAAGTGAGGCGACTCCGCCACTGGCAATCACTGGGATCGTTGTTGCCAACGCCGCGGCACGTAAACCATCAACATCAGGACCTTGCAACATGCCGTCACGCGAGATGTCAGTGATCACGAAAGCTGACGCTGACGGAAACCACGACAGTGCCTCATTTAGCTGTACACCCGAATCTTTTGTCCATCCGTGAACGGCAATTTCACCAGCACGATGGTCAAGACCAACGGCCACCGCAACAACTTTTGCTGCTGCTTCAACCAACGACGGGTCGGCAACTGCTGCCGAACCCATCACAACTCGTGCGACTCCCGCATCGGCCAAGGCTTGAGCATCGGTAACCGCGCGCACGCCGCCACCAGTTTGAATTGATGCTCGGCCTCGAAGTGCCTTCGCAACGGCTGCAACGACAGGACGATTGATGGGGTCACCGGTACGTGCCGCGTCAAGGTCGACAATATGGATCCAAGTTGCGCCCGCATCAGCAAAAGATGTTGCGACCGCTACCGGGTCATCGCCGTAAACAGTTTCTTGCGCATAGTCACCTTGCAGCAAGCGCACGACACGACCACCACGAAGATCAATAGCTGGATATAACTCAGGCTGTGAAAGATGAGAGTTCATGACGCACCAGCTGCTTTCACGAAGTTGTCCAGCAAGGCCAACCCACTTGCACCCGATTTTTCGGGGTGAAACTGCGTCGCAAAAACATTGTCCTGTCGAAACGCCGCATTGAGCGTGACGCCGTAATCACATGTGGCTGCCACGAGCGAGGGATCCATGGGTACACCATGCAGCGAATGCACGAAATACACCCACGAACCGTTTGGTGCATCGCGCAACAATTCACCTTCAAACATGGTGTCGTCAGGTTGAGTAAACGAAAGCTTGTTCCACTGCATTTGCGGGCGCTTCACACCTGGCGGAATCCACTTCACGGTTCCCGAGATGATGTCGAGGCCACGAGCATCTAGGTCCTCTTGGCTTGACGTGAACAACATCTGCATGCCGACACAGATACCCAAGAATGGACGACCCGAATCAACGGCGCCGTACACAACGTCTTCCAGGCCGGCGCCACGCAAAGCATCCATGCACGCACCAAACGCGCCAACACCCGGCAAGACAACCGCATCAGCTGACGCGACAAATGCAGGGTCACGCGTCAGTCGTGCGTCTCCGCCAACTTTTTGTAACGCCTTTTCAGCTGAACGCAGATTGCCAATGCCGTAATCGAGAACAGCAATAACGGGTTGACTCACAAAACGCCCTTTGTTGAGGGCACATCGGTTCCTTCGATGCGCACAGCATCGCGGAAGCAGCGACCAAGACCCTTAAACGCAGCCTCAATAATGTGGTGCACATTACGACCGTGCTTGAGCCCAACGTGCAAAGTCACACCGGCCGATGTTGCCAATGAACTGATGGCGTGTTCGGCCAATTGCGGATCAAAGGCGGGATCACCTAAGGGCAAGCACTCGGGCAACGGAACATCCCACACCACAAATGGACGACCCGACAGGTCGAGCGCGATTTCGATAAGTGCTTCATCTAATGGGTATAGGCCACTGGCGAAACGGCGAACTCCACTCTTGTCGCCAAGAGCTTCACGAATTGCTTCACCAAACGTGATCGCAACGTCTTCGACGGTGTGGTGCGTATCAATGTGAATATCGCCTTTGGCGGCAATGCGTAGATCGAATCCACCGTGCTTGCCAACCTGCGTCAACATATGGTCGTAGAACGGGATGCCAGTGCTGACATCGCACTTCCCAGTTCCATCCAGATCAACGAACAATTCAATAGATGTTTCAGCAGTTGTGCGTGAACGACTGGCGGTACGACTCATTTCAAAACCTCCGTGAGAGCAACAAGAAAAGCATCATCTTCTTCTGGCGTGCCAATGGTGACGCGCAAGCAATTTTCTAAACGTGGCCAACCCGAACAATCACGAATCAGCACACTGCGATCTAGCAGACCCTGCCAAACCGCTCGACCAGTTTTTGACTTCGTGCGGAACAACACGAAGTTGGCTCCGCTCGGAAAGACTTCGATATCGAGAGTCTTCAATGTGGCAACGACTCGTTCGCGCTCGGCAACAATCATGCGCACGCGTTCTTCCATGTCACCGCGATATTGAACGGCCAAAGTCCCGGCGATCTGCTTGGCAGTGTCGAGGTGATAGGGCAAGACAACTTTGTCGA
>CALEHE010000247.1 GCA_937876415.1 uncultured Actinomycetes bacterium | reverse complement strand
TGAGTTCACGCATGCGCTCTGGAGATTCTTGATACACCATGGGATACCAAATGGCCCCGGAAAATTGCAGCCAATGTAAGTCGATCGGTCCGTGCGCTCGAAGTGCATGCAGATCGCTGGTTCGGCAATCGTTTTGGTTGACCAATCGATGTACGCCATCACTCACGACAAGTGCAGAGTCTCCGGCTGGGCCATCAGTGATTGAGGTTTCAACGTGTATCGCAACAGTGAGGCCGTCACCTAGGTCGTATTCGACTCCGTCAACGGTTTGGATGAATTCAGTAAAGCCAATTTTGCGCAAGCGACGTTCAAGTTCTGGGGTAGGGAAACCTGGTAACAAAACTGGAGTGGAGAGATCGATATTCGCCGGCAACCATTCTTCGTCGAGATGATCGCCATGAAGATGAGAGATGTACAGGTACGTCGGCTTGCGTAGAGCATTGTAAAAATCCGCAGGCAATTGATCATTGCGCGGAAAGACAAACCACGATCCAAAGAATGCTGGGTTAAACCACGGATCACACAAGATTGAGCCCTGTCGAGTCTCAATAAAGATGCCGGCATGTCCAACAGACGTGGCGCGCATCTGAGAAATAGTCACAGAACCAAACTAGCCAAAAGTGACGAGACCTGATTGGGAGTCGCGTAGTCCGTTGGTCACTTAGTGGGGGGATCTTTGTATGTGACGCCGGCGCGTGACACGTTGTCGGTCCACTTTGAACCATCCCAGTAGCGGTATTCATAACGACCCGCGGGGTCTTTGTACCAATCGGCCGGAACACTTGGCACGGCTGATTGATTCGCGACCGGAATCGAGCCAGATGCTGATGACGGTGTGGGAGAAATAAAGGTGCTGGGGCTTGGGGGAGCATCTGCGGTTGCGGCCCATCCAACAGTTTCACTCACAGGAGTTGGCTGAACTGGGGTGGGGACTGTTGCGGTGACGCTGACATCGCGGGACAAATAGGCGACGACATCGTTGCTCGCGGCAACGATGTTGACCACTTGCCAACCCTGAGCCGACATTGACGTGAGTTGGGTGGCGAGATCGGCAGATTCGCTTGCAGAAACTTTGAGTGAGGTGAACTCGAGCATGTTGCCGAGTGTAGTGCTCGTTTTTCAGTCTTGGGTAGCGGTGCCTTCGACGGCCACGAGACCACGCGCTTCGGCCTGCGATGACTCACCATCAAACACCAGTGCACCATCGCGAAGGGCAATCGTGCGCGCCGTGCGCGACACAAAACTGAGTTCGTGCGTGGCCACCACGAGCGCCGCACCGTCGGCAGAGGCCTGATCAAACAGGTCAATCAGTGCCTCTTTGCCATCGGCATCGAGCCCTACGAAGGGTTCGTCCACGAGCATCAATTCAAACGGTCGGATAAACGCGATGGCGATAGCCGCTTTCTGTTTAAGTCCACGGCTAAATCGCGTCGGGAGATCATCGGCACGTTCGTAGATTCCGAGTTGGCCCAACAGATCGGCCGCCTTTTGTTCCCAAGTTCCCATGTTGTGTAAGCGAGCGGTGTACTCAAGGTGTTCCCAGACCGAAAGGTCGTCGTAAAACGTCGGTGTGTCAGCGAGGTAACTCAATTTGGCGCGTGCTTCCATCGAGCCTGGGGCTTGACCAAAGATCGTGATGTCGCCCGATGCTGGTTCAAGCAAGCCGGTGGCCATGCGCAAGAATGTCGTTTTCCCAGATCCGTTGTGTCCAATCAGTGCAACTTTTTCATGCTCTTCGATACGTAATGACAACGGGTACAACGCGGGACCATCGCCGTAATCTTTGGCAACATTGTTGGAGATAAGTGCGGCCGGCAAAACCGGTTCAGATTTGCGAGCACTCGATGCTGATTCGCCTGATTGTGCGCTGGGTGGTTTGGGATGGCGGCTCATGAGTTTCCTCCGGTACGAGTTTTCTGTCCGCGGCTTTCGGCGGCAGCAGTATTCAAAGACTTCTTAATGTCATCGCGAAAGCGAATCCAGCCAGCAAGAATGAATGTCATGAGTGCGATCGCGATTGCGATTCGTACAGCCGGTGCTTCGGGGGCATTGCCATCAGCAAACGCCATCCGAGCACCAACTATGGGCAGACTCCCGGCAACAGCAAGAACTACTGGCCAAATTGCCTTGATGAGGCTCACGGTGCCGGCTACTTCTGGCGGCATCATGTTGGCTTGTGCCGTTGATGAGATTTGATCGGGTGCACCAGACACAATATTGATTGCGGCACCAGCGAGGGCTCCGGCAAGTGAAGGAACCGCGCAGATTGCGGCGACTGACCACATGTGAGGTTCGACAAGTCCCATCGTTACAACCATGATGGCGGCAATCGGAATAGCGATCACTGCCGTTGAACTTAAGAGAGCGATGTACATCAACCCACGAAGTTTGGGATACGCATCGGTGCGTTCACCTTGATCAATTTCTTGAGCGAATGGTTCACAAAGTTCGAGTCCCAAAATAAATAGTGCGAGACCACTGCCTAATACCGCAGGAGTTGTTCCGTTGTACACCGCTACTTGGCACAGTGCAGCGACAACAGTAAGGGTGATAATTCGCGCGATGCGACTGAGGGGGAATCGTAATAAACCTTGCCAGCCACGTTTCCATTCAGCAGGAAAACGAGTTGATGCTGTTTTGCGCTTCATCTTGATCCATGGGCGATGACGACTGCGCTCTTGGCTGAGTTGACGACGTAACAGCGTGACGGTGCGCAGGTCTTGCAACGTCACAGCAAAGCGCAGTTGGCTCACTAAAGCCGAGCGGCGTGATAATGCTTCAAGTGTTTGACGACCCAACAGTGCCAGACCGATTGCAATGAGTAGTACTGCGACAACTGACGGAACTAGTTCGACAACGCGTGCTCGCTCGCCCCACAATGCCAGTCCACCTTGTAAGTCGCCAGGTCCGGAGAGTTGTGAACTTGGAAGTGCCGTGGCAATTTGCCAAGCGATCAACGCGCCACCAAGCACGCTGGCCATCCAACCCCGAAGTTTGAGTGAATGAGCACATAATGCCGCACCAACAAAGAGTGCGCCGGCGGTTGCTCCCCACAGCGCACCCGACATTGCCCATGCCATGCCACTTCCAGGTAGTCGACGTCCAGCGAGTTGACCAGCAACTGCACCTGCGCCACCAGCGGCAAACATGGCCGAACGAAGTCGTTGAACAGCGGGACGAAGAAGTACGCGCTGACGACTGACAGGTGCCAATAACACATGGCGAACATCGGCTTCTTCGATTGCTAGTGGTCCGCCGCGACTTCCCGACCGCAACCCCATGGCGACAGCAAGAAT
Organism: uncultured Actinomycetes bacterium; assembly: GCA_937876415.1. Lineage (GTDB taxonomy): Bacteria > Actinomycetota > Acidimicrobiia > Acidimicrobiales > Ilumatobacteraceae > Casp-actino8. The sequence goes on along the minus strand of CALEHE010000247.1, from coordinate 277 downwards.
TCCAACAAGGCCAAGCCATGCGGGGCCAAATTTGAAAACATCGGCTGCCATTGAATCGGCGACAGGTTTATCAGGAACGAGTCCTGAGATAAACAAAATTCCGCCACCGAAAATAAATGCGGCTAAGTACACGCGATACAACGCTTCAAACCATTCAACTTCTGCGAGTCGATTTTTCTGACGTGCACGTCGAAGAGCACGCACGGCATTAGAACTGATTGCCGTGACTTTTGTGGCGAACGAATCGCGATCGGGTTCGATGGCTCCTAGTTCAACG
>CALEHE010000246.1 GCA_937876415.1 uncultured Actinomycetes bacterium | reverse complement strand
TCGCAGACCTGGCCCGAGTGCATGCCGTTGAAGGAATAGGGGATGTCAACACCCACGCCATTCGGCAAGATGATGCGGTTGTCATTGGAGTGCGGTTGACGAGCCCTGTTGAGGCAATGTTTGCCGTGGCATTTAGTTATTCAATGCACCGAGAGTTTCTACATGAAGTGGCAGATGCAGGAATCCTTGTCTTTGCAACGACGAATACCGAAAACGCTCACGAAGAACGACCCTTGTGGTTGAGCGTCTTCATTGACGGCACTGGTTTGCGCCAAGCCTTAACTATCGAAGCCGATTGATGTAGGTTCAAGGTCACCTAAGGACCAAGTGGGCGTTGAGTAATTTCAAGAACTCGACGAAGTCGTGAGGAAACTCGATCTATTCCACGGTTCGTCCTACGGAGTTCGATCGTATGTTGAAGACGAGCCTGTGGGGTCTGAGCAGCCCAGAAAGCCCGGTCGCGTTGAGCGGCCTCACCGTGAGGAGCGGCAATTTGGATCGTCTGATTCATCACATTTTTAGATACCCATCAAACGGGGTGGGAGTGCCGAAGTGATGATCCTTTGTTACCCCGCAGGGGCAATTTCAATCCTGATGAAGGGTGTGTCGGCGAATTTCGAACCACATTTCGCACCATTCCCCGCCTTCGTGAGGCTGGTGCGTCGCTCCAAAATTGAGTGTTGACGGCATGCTAACGAGTAGGTTCGCACTGTGTCGAGTAGTGCAAAACCCTCGCAACCGTTGGCCTTAAAAGCCGCCAGCAAAGTGTGGTTCTCGATTTCGTTACGCACTTTTGGAGGGCCTGCTGGCCAAATTGCGTTGATGCATGATGAGTTGGTTGAGAAGAGGCGCTGGATAGGCGAGGAACGATTTCTCCACGCTCTTTCGTTTTGCACATTGCTGCCTGGTCCAGAGGCACAACAACTTGCCATCTATCTTGGATGGTTGCTCAACGGCACCACCGGCGGTTTAATCGCGGGGACTTTGTTCGTCCTTCCCGGATACGTCGCCTTAATGGTGTTGTCAGCAATATATGCACAGTGGGGTGAAACGGTAGGTGTTGCTGCTGTATTCGCTGGCCTCGGGCCGGCAGTACTTGCCATCGTGGCCCAAGCGTTGTGGAGAATGGGAAAGCGCGCTCTCAGGAACAATTTCTTGTGGGCGATGAGTTTGTCGTCGTTTCTTGCACTCATTGCTTTCAACGTTCCATTCCCAGTTGTTGTTGCCGGCGCAGCACTGACAGGGTTAATTGCTAATAAGCGGAATCCGCAATGGTTTGAAAAAACCTCTGCTGGTGTGTCTGAACAAGAAGTGGAGCCACTCATCGCAGACGAAGCGTTGCATGGTGAGAGGGCAACGCTTACCGGATCAGTCAAAGTTTTGGTGTTTGGACTTCTACTGTGGGCATTACCTGTTGTTATCGCGATGATCGCATTTGGACGCAACCATGTCTTCGTCGAGCAAGGTGTGTTTTTCTCAGGTACCGCAGTTGTCACATTCGGGGGAGCGTATGCAGTGTTGTCATACGTGGCTCAACGTGCAGTTGGTGTTTTCCAATGGCTGCTGCCAGGAGAAATGGTGAATGGTCTGGCGCTCGCAGAAACCACTCCTGGACCACTCATCATGGTGGTGCAATTCGTTGGCTTTCTTGGCGCTTTTCGTAATCCAGGTGATCTCAATCCGTGGGTCGCCGCATTCGTCGGATCCACATTGGTGGTGTGGGTCACCTTCGTACCATGTTTCCTTTTCGTCTTCTTGGGGGCGCCACATATTGAGGGACTGCGAAAGAACCGTTCACTATCTGCAGGACTAACAGCCGTCACAGCAGCAGTTGTTGGTGTGATTGCAAATCTTTCTGTGTATTTCGCTTTTCACACCTTGTTTGAGGAAACCCACGGTTATTCATGGGGAATCCTCCAAACATCCCTGCCTGATTGGGGGACATTCAACTTCAGGTCTGGTCTCGTGACTCTCTTTGCCGCAGTCCTTGTTTTCAAATTCAAGCGCAGCACGGTGCAAGTATTGGGTGCATGTGCAGCCGTCGGCAGCGTTCTCTACCTGCTTGCTCATTAGTAGATCAAGACATAGCAGTTCAGACGGCCATCTTCCTGTGAGAGAAGAAGATGCAGTTAAGGCTGATGATGCCGTACGGTGTGGCGGCGAATTTTGCACCAGATTTCGCACCATACCCCGCCATTGTTTTCCAATGCTGTGCCTGTTCTTTTTGGGTAGAATTGAGTCAATGCATTCCATCCAGAAGGTCGTAACTCGAAAGCGCAAGGGCGACGACGATGCTGCGTGGACCTATTGGGTCACTCGACCCGTATCAGAACGTCTGGCGATGGTGGAAGAACTTCGAGCTGAGTATCACGGATGGACAAATGAACCTGAACCAAGACTTTCAAGAGTTTGTCGAATTATTCGTCGCTCATGAGGTCGAGTTCCTTATTGTTGGTGGATACGCGCTAGCGGCACATGGTCACCCGCGATACACCAAGAACCTTGATGTATGGGTGTGGCTCGGGCCGGAAAATGCACAGCGAATTCTTGCCGCGATAGAAGAGTTTGGGTTCGGTGATTTGGGACTCACCGCTGCAGATTTTCAAGAACCAGATGTGATGGTGCAGCTCGGCCGAGAACCTCAACGCATTGATATTTTGACGTATGCGTCAGGGCTTCAATTTTCTGCCGCATACAAGAATCGTGTCTTAGTGAAAATTGGCAACGTTGA
>CALEHE010000245.1 GCA_937876415.1 uncultured Actinomycetes bacterium | reverse complement strand
TTTCCGTGGAAGTTCGTCGTCGGTGTCTTTGTGTTGGGAACCATCTTGATTTTGGCACTGGGTGCGTTCAGTAAACCGAGCGAGCCAACACCGATTGACAATGTGCTGCGAGTCGGCTCGTGTGTCGGAGTAAATGAATTTCAGCAAGAGGCATACGAGGTTGAATGCACTGAAGTTCATGCCGGAGTCGTCGAACAGATCATTCCGTTTGACGCGGTGTGCCCGTATCCCTTGACCGCCTATCGCGACCGTCAGGGTATGGGGAAGGCCTGTGTCGCTCTGTCTTGAGGGTGGCGGGTCGAAGGTCGAGTGCTAGCGTAGAAAATAACTGGGGCGATTAGCTCAGTCGGCTAGAGCGCCACGTTCACACCGTGGAGGTCGTGGGTTCAAGCCCCGCATCGCCCACCCAACTAATTCAAACATGGAGACCCCCAAGGTCTCCATTTGCTGTTGATTAGAATCCGCCCCGAGGAATTTCTCCGATTGCCTCCCGCGGGTGCTTGGCGAGCAAGTCCTCGGCCCACGCTGATCGTCCAGTCACGCGCAACCGCTCGGCGTAGCCGAGCAGTCGCCCCCGTACGTGCCACGGTCCACCCTCAGCCATCAGCGTGTCCATCGGGTCAATACCTGAGCCACTCGTCGTCAAACAGTTGTCGCGCCACGATTCGAGAAGATGTGAAGCCTCGGCCACCAATTGAGGCTTTTGGCTGAAAAGGTTGGTCTGCTCGTGGGGGTCTTGCACCACATCAAAGAGCATCTCATCATCAAGTCCATGAAAACCGTCGTGGAGGGTTCGGATGTACAAGTGGTCTCCGAACCGAACCGATCGTTGCGCGGTCCAGGCGCCATGACTGAGCACGAGGTGATCTCGACCCGAAGGTTCGCGACCCTGCAAAAGGTCATCGGCAAACGAGATGCCGTCCCAGTCGCTGGGGACTTGTGCGCCGGCTAACTCAAGGGTGGTTGCGGCAATATCAAGATGGTAATGCTTCCCTCGGGCCACTCGGCCGCCTTGCGCTCCGGGGACTCCTGGCCAGTCCAAGATAAGCGGGACGTGGTTGACGTGTTCATCAGCGAAGTGGTGATCGCAATATGTCCCGAGTTCGCCGAAGGTCTCTCCGTGATCCGATGAGATCATGATTGCGGTTTCGTCGAGAACACCAGCGTCGGCAAGAGCGTTAAGCCAACGCCCGACGTGGAGGTCGGCGTAACGAATTCCGGTGTCATAACCGTCGAACATGGCCTTAACTTGTCGCATGTCTGGAATCGACATCGGCTGTCTTAGAAACGATTCGTAGTAACCCTTGTCGGAGAATCCAGAGATCTCTTGAGCGGAATGTGGACCTGGTAAATCCCAGTGCCGAGCCCGAACCTCGTCGGTGTACCAAGCGGGGATCGGTTCCCCTTCGAAAGGGTCGCCGAAATCTGCGGGTGTTCGATAGGGAGTGTGGGGGTCCCAGATATGAACATGGCAGAACCAGTCAGGAGTGCGGGCTTTGCGTTCAATCCAGTCGAGTGCTTGAGTCGTCACCAAGTCAGCGATCTCCATGCCGCCTTTTCCGACGTTAATGGACTCTGAAAATCCCGCTAACCAATGATACGCAGCGTGGCGTTCGGCAAAGGTGGAGATCGTTGTTGTTGGTATCCCTGCATTGCGGAACTGTCGAGCCCACGACTTCATTGCAATCCGTGACCAGAAACCTCGCGACGCGCCTTCGGAGAAGGGTTCAGCCGTTGCGCCGCCATGACCGATCACACCATTACGAATTCCGAATTGACCGGCACCTAACGCTGTACGCGATGGTAAGCACGGCGAATCGGAGGTGTACACCGACTCAAAACGCACACCACGGTTGGCAACTGCGTCAATGTTCGGGGATGTGTTGCGGTGGTATCCATAACATCCGAGGTGATCGGGCCGAAGGGTGTCGATGTCAATGTAGAGCAGGCGCATATTGGCTTTAGTTTCGCATCAATTGAGCCAAGGTCATCGGTTTCGAGAAACGCTCAAGGCAACGGATCAGGAGAGACAGGGACTCCGTTCACCAGCACTGGGAATTGTCGTCGTGAGTCATTGGCGAGATTTCGCCGAAGCGGCGGTCCTTGACTGGGATCACCTTGAAGCACCTCGGCTCCGTCCGGAGCGTACTGCAGGATGTACGCCTTGCGAACTGAGTCAGTCGTGTTGGGACCGGTGAGGTGGGGTGAGAGTGACGAAAACACAACCATGCCACCCTTTCCGACCGGAGCAGTAACGACGTCGGGGTGGTCCTCAAAGATTTCCCAGCCGAGCGGATCAACATAACGGTGTAGCAACGTGCCCTGATGATGAAGTCCCCGTGCTACTTGTGGACACCCGTTATCGATTGTGGCATCGGTGAGCGCCACCCAGCAAGTGAGGTACTGCTGAGGCATGACGAAGGTATATCCGTTGTCCTGATGCCACGGGAAACGGCGTGGTTTTTCGGGCTTTTTATACACGGCTTGGTCATGGTAGAGGCGGGCATTTGGCCCGACGAGATCGTGGCACAGTTCAGCAAAAACTGGGTGTGCAGCAAACGATCGCGCCGCCTGACTGAATTGCACTGCAAAGAGACTGAAGGTGATGGCGCCCTTCTCGGCAATAGAGGCGCGACCGTTGTCCATTCCACTGAGAAAAGAGTCGGTGCGGGCCTCGAGCTCATCGGTCGCCTCAATCACGGGGGCCAACTCTTCGTCGCTGAAGACATTTTCGAGAACGATAAAGCCGTCTCGGTTGAATTGATCGGCTTGTTCTTCGCTGAGTCGACAAAAAGGACCAGTTTTATTGACCCATTTAAAATCAGTATTCCAGGGATGTCTGTCAATTTGTGACGAATTAACCATCAATGCACATTAGCAATAGCGCAAGTAGCGTTCAAAGACCTTCGGTCACTCCCAACAGAGTAAGAAGTCGGCTTCGCACCGCATTGACATCAAAGTCGGTGACAACCTGAATGGGTGAAGAGGTGTCGGGGACTCCACGCACCTGTCCTTTCTCCGAGATCTCAACATGCATTGGTTTGAATTCAAAAAGGGTTGGTTCAACGAGGGCGAGAAGCGCGGCCGGGTCGTGGGCTGCACTTGAATGACCGGTAGCACTGGGAACGATGACGGTCAACCACCTCCAGAATTTTTCAGCCTCGGCAGCCATCAGTGGTCCGATTGGATGGGCACTCGCGATGGCTTCAACATCTGAGCGGTTGAGGACGAGTCGCAGGGTTTGATCAAGTGGCATGATTGTCATGGCGATACCTGACTCAAGAACGATTTTTGTGGCGATGACATCACTAGAAAAATTGTGCTCAGGCCAACCCACTTTGAATTCGCCACCCATGACTGAGATGTGATGCAAAGTGTGAGCGAAAGGCGAGTGACGTTGGATCGCTGTGGCAATGTTGGTTAAGGGTCCGATTGCAACGACATCCAAGGTGTTTGGCGATTGGGCAGCCTGTGTAATCAGTGCGTCAACAGCATGCGTCGCAGAGTAACTGGTCTCAGTAATATCTGGGACGCCCGTACCTTCATAACCGGCCCACAAAATTTCTTTGTCACTCAAAGGTTTTTCGCATCCTCGATGGATCGGTGCTTTGAGGCCCATCGCATCACATGCCGTGACCGCAAGTTGAGCCCGTGCTCGGGTATCGCCGTACACCAGTGTGATTGCATCGAGTTGAACATCGCTGAGTCCAGGGAGCATTGCCAGCGTCCATAGATCATCAACATCGGTTCCGATGTCGGTATCAATAATGAGTCGGGGTTTCATGAAAAAATCACGATGTGGTCTCAAGCCCCTCAAAGATTTCCCAAAGCACGTTGGCTTGGGTCCAGCGATCCACTTCTTCTTCAGGTCCAGATCCACGATCAACGGTCCTTGCGTAATGCGCGGCTGCGGGCAATAGCTCAACCACAAAAGGCATGCTCTCGGCCCCGCCAACTTGGCATTGGTCGAGAACACCACGCCACATTCGGCGGAAATGTTCGACATGTGCACTGGGGTCGAGTACACCATCCACTGCAACTTGTATGCAGCCAGGGTCAGAGATGCGACCGTGAATCATTTGGCAACGTTCAAAGACTGGTCTGAGAGCTCTTAATTTAGAATCAAAGTCTCCATAGACCATCTCGACTCCGGTGTACCAATGCGATAGATCGGCAGTAAATCTTAATTCTGGGAATTGTTCAATCAGACTTAAAGTTCGCGCTGGATCTTGAAACAAAGTTCCACGGTGGGTTTCAATCAAAACGCGCACGTTGAACTGACTAGCCGATGTAAGGGTTCGTTCGACAAGTTTCAAGGCCTCAATGGAACTCTCAAATCCGGTGCCGAGATGGAGCGTGAGTGATGACACCACCGAACCCGACCACATACCGAGAACTGCATCGACTTCATCAATATGACGTAAGGTCCCGATTCCGGATACATCAGCGAGTCCAGCGGCCTTTGCCCCTGCTGCGTGAGTCGGTAAAAATACTTGAGCCCCTTGATATCCCGCCTCAATTATTGCGGGCAGAAAATCGCTTGCTGAACGCGGACCTACACTCCACTGCGGTAGAGCCATAGCTGTCACCGCTGAGATTTGTCGTATTCGCTTCGGTAAGTTGCTCAATTTTGTTATCCCTTGTTCACGTCCAGAATCAAGACTCGCTTTGATGCCAGCTAGCCAAAATTTCTGAAATACAGTTCATGTTGCTAGTCAAAAACTTAAAGTACTTTTCTTGAAATGGTAGCCATCAGCAGAGAAGTTTTTTCTCAGGCATTTAAACATCAGCGGAAGGTTCACAATGTCGACGCCTTATCTCTATTCGGTGAGCAACAACGTTGCGACATTTAGTATTAATGACGCTCCATGGAACCTGATGAGTATCGGTTTTATTGATGAACTTGAAGAACAACTCCCTGAGGTGATAGCGGATGAATCTATTCGGGCGATGATTTTTACTGCTGAGGGTCGCGATAACTTCTCGGCGGGAATGAACCTAAAACAGTTACCTGAGGGAATTCGTCGGGCTGGCAGTCCACAAGCTTTTTTCGGTCAGCGTCACCGAGTGCTTGACATGATTGAGAACGGCGGGAAACCGGCCATCGCAACCTTGTTTGGATTTTGCCTTGGTGGCGGTCTTGAGTTGCCTCTCGCCTGTCACTTTCGTATTGCTGCTGATGCCGGTGCTCAAATCGGATTGCCGGAAATGGACTTGGGAAGTGTGCCGGCATGGGGTGGTTCGGCGCGTCTGCCTCGGGTCGTTGGTAGTGCGTATGCTCTCGACATGATCCTGCGTGGGCGAAAGATCGATGGAGCCGAGGCTTACCGAATAGGGCTCGTTACTGAATTAACGTCGATTTCCGCCCTCAAGGAACGTGCACAGCAACTGGGCGAGGAGTTAGCGGCGCAACCGCGTCAGGCAGTGTCGTCAATGCTTGATGTCATTGTTGGTCATCAGAGGAAAACTCTTGCCGAATCATTGACTGATGAGATGACTGCCGTGTTGGCCAACAGTGGTAACGCAAATTCTGCCGAAGGTATGCGGGCTTTCTTGGAAAAACGCAAACCAGTGTTTAACCAACGTCCTCAACCCTGACAGTCGGCGGATCGAGCTAACAGTGCACCGCATCAATTGGCGGGTGACGATCGGATCTTGCTGAGGTCTGATTCTTCCGTTAACGATTGGAGCCCGCCGGCACGTCGCGCCACTCGCCAAACATTGGTTGACCTCAGTGGGAAATGTCTTGATTCGGCACTCAGAGGATTTACGATTTTGTTGTGGAATTGACATGACTGAAAATTTGACACCGGGGCAACTTTTTGTAGACCCTGATGCCTGGACCAATATGAGTCAATGGCATGAGCGCGTGGCCCACATTCGACGGACGACTCCGGTGCTCCCGCTCGATGTTGCGGGCTATGAGAATGTTTGGGTTTTGACCCGTCATTCCGATGTTTTCAACGTGTCGCGAGACAACATTAAGTGGCTAAACACACCACGGGCAGTTCTCGGTCCCGACGCCGATTGGCAAAAGACTGTTGCCTCGGGCATGCCATTACCAGCGAGTCTTGTTCAGTTAGACGGAACCAAACATCAAAAGCATCGGCTGGTTGCCAGCGAATGGTTCAAGCCCGCCGCCGTCGGCAGTCGACAGTCGCGCATTGATGAGATCGCCGATCAATTCATCGAGCGAATGCGCGAATTAGGCACGACGTGCGATTTCGCACGCGACATCGTACAGCCGTACACGTTGCGCGTAATTATGGACATCTACGGCGTCCCTCACGAGGACGAAGCCTTAATGATGGAGTTGACCCAAGGGGTGTTTGGCGCCGCCGACCCAGAGTTCATGGGGGACGTGGGCGATCCAGGAGCCCGTTTGGCGGTCAGCATCATGCGATTCATTCAGTATTTTGCTGCCGTTACTGAAGATCGTCGCGCCTGCCCGCGCGACGATCTGGCCACTGTGATAGCCAACGGCCAAATTGATGGTTGCCCGATGGGAGATGTCGAGCGCCTGTGGTTCTACATCATCGTGGCCACCGCTGGCCATGACACAACATCGTTTGCCTTATCTGGGGGCTTGGAGGTACTGCTTCAAAATCCTGCCCAACTCCAGGCTTTGCGCGATGATCCCAACTTGGTGGTCAATGCTACTGAGGAGATCATCCGTTGGACTTCACCAGTTCGTCATTTCCTTCGGCTGGCGACCGAGGACATGAGGATTGGTGACTCAATCATTCCAGAAGGCGGAAGAGTCTTACTTTCCTACCCCGCAGCCAATCGAGACGAGACAACTTTTGTTTCGCCGATGAACTTTGATGTGCGTCGTACGAACGCTGATAAAAACGTCTCGTTTGGGGGCGGAACGCACTATTGCCTTGGGGCGCAGTTCGCCCGTCGCGAAGTTCGCACGTTCCTTGGACGTCTCTTACCGCAACTTGCGACCATTGAAGCCAATGGTGAGGCGTCGTGGTCGCGAGCCCACTTCGTGTCGGGGGTCAAGCACCTACCGATCACTTATTGTTTTAAAAATTGACATAAATACTCCTCGGGAAACCCGAGTCGTGGTGCGACAGGTGTTCCGTGAGTGGTCTACCGACACAGGGAAACCCCGTAGTACACCTATTTCGGGTGCACGACGGGCTAATTTGGCGGTGTGCGTCGACTGTGTGAAAAGCCCGGATGTGGACAGCCTGTCGCTGTCATTTATGGTCTGGCTCCCAGTGGCACCGAAGCAGGCTTGTGGGTTGATCACTGGTCTCCCGAACGCATCGAAGAAGTTCCACCCCCTGGTGCTCGCGGAGTGGTGTGTCAGAAACATTCAGAGTCGTTATCGGCCCCGCTTGGTTGGTCGTTTGAAGATCGACGTGAAGCGATTCCGCGATTATTTAAGACGCGTAATCGCGGCAAATTGAGTGCTGTTCCCGAACCGACCACTGAAACTCCGCGCCCAAAGGATGATTCAACGGGCTCATTGAAACGTGGTGTCACTGGGGCTTCAAAACGTGATGTCACTAAATCAGCGAAGCGACCACGCCCAGCCGATATTCCACGTCCGAGTTTGTTTGCTGAACTCGATGAGCCAGTCGTAGAGATCAAGCCTGTTGTTGGAACCCCGGTTGCTGCAGTTTCAGTTCCCGAAGTTTCGGTCGTCGTCGAAGAGGTTATTGAAGAAGAAGTCATTGAAATCCCGCCGACTCGAGATGATTCAACCGAACTTTTGATTCGTCAAGATGCAGACACTCGTTGGGCTCCGCACTTTGACCCAGATGACGACCTTGGCGGAATGCTTGATGCCACCGGTTCGATGCTGCGCGATGCGTTTAGGTCGCGTCACAACGGCCGTCGCGATCAGTGAGATAGCGACCAATCATGGATATCCGGGTCGATGTTGAATTGCCGTGCTCAATTGACATGGTGTTGCCGCTGATTAATGATTTAACGCAATATCCGCAATGGATGGGCCTTGTTCACGCAGTAGTACCCGAAGCAGACAATCAAGCCTGGCAGGTTGAATTGCGCGGCAAGATCGGTCCGTTTGCTCGATCAAAGCGTCTACGAATGGTGCAAGTCGAAACCTCGAGCGCTGAGCATTTGCGATTTGAACGGGCCGAAGTCGATGGCCGATCACACAGCGCGTGGGTGCTTGAAGCAAAAGTTTCTCAGCAAGCATCAATGACCACGCTCAATATGACTCTACAATATTCGGGGCGTTTGTTCTCGAGCATTGTTGAACGCGCACTGCACGACGAAATTGAAGCGAGCAAGCAGCGACTCCGCAAACTCGTTGCTCATTAGTTGCCGATTATTTCGCCCACGCGCTGTAGCGACCATTGTCCCGTTGTTGAAGATGCAGCGACATTGAAAAGCATTCCGACAAATTTTCGGCGGTGAAACATTCGTTGATCGGTCCGCGAGTCATGGCCCTGCCGTCCTTCAAGAACAAAACGTGAGTCATGCCAGGTGGAATCTCGTCAACATGGTGAGTTACCAAGACAAGTGGTGCAGCGTTGGCATCAAGAGTCAATTCGCTTAATGCTTGAACTAATTGTTCGCGACCACCTAAATCGAGTCGAGCGCTTGGCTCGTCCATCAACACAATGTTCGGGTTGTTCATGAGCGAACGCGCCAACAGCACACGTTGCTGTTCTCCTGACGACAACGTTCCAAAAGTGCGGTGCGCTAAATGTCCGATACGCATGCGGTCAAGACAACGTTGGGCCTGTTGCGCATCGGCGTCGTCGTATTGGTGCCACCAAGTTTCAAGAGCAGCGTTCTTGGCGGTCATCACCACGTCTAGAGCAATCAGCGCAGGACGCAGTTCGCTGGCAAATGATGCCGACACATAACCAATGCGCTGGCGCAGGGTGCGCACGTCGGTAGTTCCAAGGGTCTGGCCCAACACCGAAACTGAACCATAGGTGGGGTGCTCGTACATGGCGGCAATGCGCACCAAGGTGGTTTTGCCCGACCCATTGGCGCCAAGGACCAACCATCGCTGATCTGCTTCAACCGTAAGCGACACCGCGTCCAAAATGGTGTGACCATCACGAACGAAACTGATTTTGTTGAGTTCGAGGGCGGCGACCACGGTGCAAGGCTACGAGGATCGGCCAAAGTTGGGTGATCGGACGACGCGAGAACCCCTTGCCTTGTCAAAAATGGGGCTGGGTGCGCGAACATAGAGGCGTGGCAGTAACGGTTTCACCTCTTGAGCAATTGAGTGAGGCATTGCGAACTGAACTCGGTGCGAAGGCAGTCACTGATCTGGCACGGCTGAGCGGTGGGGCCTCGCGCGAAACCTGGAGCTTTATGGCTGATGACCGCCCGTTGATCTTGCAGCGTCAGCGCAAGGGCGATGTCCGCGATATGGGTGTTGAGGCTCG
>CALEHE010000244.1 GCA_937876415.1 uncultured Actinomycetes bacterium | reverse complement strand
ATTTCATTGACTATTTAGAGACTTTTACGCTACGAACGTATGTTCTAAAGATACAAGAAGGGTGTTACAAAGTCAACATAAAACTTCAAGAAATTGTAAATTACAAGAGAGAAAAATCATAAAAGTTTGCGGGCCACCATCTGTACAACAGCGGCACGGCCAGTGTGCAGAGTTCCTTCAACAACCTCAGGTTCAACTTCTTCAAGGTGTTCAAAAACTAAGCCAGGGAATTCGGTACGTAATTCATCAGCTGTCGGCATGAGATCAGGATCCTTGGGCCCACCGGTACCGAATGGAATCTGATTGGGTGTGTAAGCCTCGAGTATCACGACTCCGCCCCGACGTAATCCGTTCGTCACTCTTTGATGTAATCCCCGTCGAATATCGGAGTCTCTCGTTCTCAATTGTCGTGAAGTGAAGATCTTTCAAACGACAAAAATGACTTTAGACCGTCCTTATTTCACTCCACTGCATGCCACAATAAGTTCATGAGTGATCACACCCACGGTACCGATGTCATGAACGAGCTCATTCCCCTGGCTCGTGATTTACGCCATCAAATCCCCGATGTCATGAAAGCCTTTGCTGGACTCCACACAGCCGTCATGGCTCCTGGTGCGTTAGATAGCAAAACCAAAGAACTTATTGCGCTCGCAATCGGAATTAGTCATCGATGCGATGGTTGCATTGCCTCACACGCGCGAGGCGCCGCTAAACAGGGCGCTACCGAAGCCGAAGTGGCCGAGGCCATTGGTGTCGCGGTACTGATGAACGGTGGACCTGCGACTGTCTATGGCCCACGAGCTTTGGCATCATTTAAAGACTTTGTCGCCGCCCAGAACTCAACGACACAGAACTCAACGACGTAAAACCCAACCCGTCATCAAAAACTAGGCGACTGAGACCGCCATATGGCACGATCGTTGTATGACGATCACTATCGCCTCAGTCAATGTGAATGGGCTTCGCGCCGCCGTCAAGAACGGAATGCACGCCTGGATTGACGAACGTCAACCCGACATCATCACCATGCAAGAAGTTCGTTGCCCCGATGAATTAGTCGCTGAACTCATGGGTGATGGCTGGCACATTGCTCACGCCGAATGCAACCAAAAGGGCCGAGCAGGCGTTGCGGTTGCAAGTCGCTTCCCGATCACCACTTCGCTTGTTGGCGACAATCACAAGGTTCACAATTTCACCGGCCGTTGGATTCAGTCAGATATCAAAATCACCAAGACAAAAACACTTTCGGTTGTCTCGGCGTACGTACACACTGGAGATGCCGAATCACCCGAACGCATGACTGAAAAGTACGCGTTCTTTGCCGCTATGAAAAAACGCATGCTTGATATGCGCTCTTCGGGAAATCTCTTGTTGCTCACTGGTGACTTAAATGTCGCTCATAAAGAACTCGATCTCAAAAACTGGAAGGGCAATCTGAAGAGCGCCGGCTTCTTGCCCGAAGAACGAGCCTGGTTTGATCAGATGTTTGACCAACACGGCTGGGTTGATGTTTTGCGCCAACAGACCGGCAATGTTGCAGGACCATATTCATGGTGGTCGTGGCGCGGTAAAGCCTTTGACAACAACGCTGGTTGGAGAATCGACTATCACATCGCGAGTCCCGAACTCGCCAAAAAGGCAAGTGCCGCCTTTGTTGATCGCGCCCCGTCGTATGACACCCGCTGGTCTGATCACGCGCCAGTCATTGCCACTTACGAAATCTGACAGAAATTCTTCAAGCCGTCTGCGCAAACCACTGAGCGAGCCGAACGAAGCCCTCATCTAGGCTCACCGTCGGCTTCCAATTGAAATCATTTTGTGCGGGACGCTGATCAAACCAATGCGCGGTTCCCAACTGTTCAGCAACAAAACGTGTTATCGGCGGTTCATCTTTTCGAAATAGAGGCCATACTCGCTCAACCAAACTTCCAAGATTGCGAGCGATCACTGCCGGAACATGTTTTGGAGAAAACTCAACTCCGGCCGCCTCACAGATTCGACTCATCAATTCATTCACAGTTCGCGGCTCACCGTTTGAAATGACATATGCCTTACCTGCGCATGGTGATCCAGGTGTGACCGCGTCGAGTGCAGCGATATGCGCACTCATTGCGTTGTCGATATATGATGAATCAACGAGAGCATTACCCGAACCGACCATCACCAAACGTCCTTGGCGGGCACGTTCGACAATTCGTCCGACGAGTTGAGTATCTCCAGGACCCCAAACGAGGTGCGGACGAATTGCCACAACACCTAAATCTGCACCGTTTGCCTCTAATGCCAAAATCTCTGCCTGCGCCTTTGACTCGGCGTAGTAAGCCCGCTTCCGCCCCGTCGTCGCGGGAGTCGCAATATCTCCCTCAATGGCATCGCCGACATGAGCAACTGAAGGAGTCGAAACATAGACCAAGCGTGATATCTGATGTTCAGTCGCTGCCCGCAAAATATTGGATGTTCCATCAACATTGGTGGAATGAAATTCTTCCCACGAACCCATGACCCCTACTCGGGCGGCACCGTGGATGATCGCATCGCAACCACTTGCTGCTTCGGTGACCGAACCTCGATCACGAATATCGCCGGCAAACATTGTGATGTTCTGATGCATCGTTTCAGTTGTTCGACGTTGGAAACACACAACGTGATCACCGCGCTCAGCAAGTTGTTGAGCAATGCCACCAAGTAACAGGCTTCCCGCACCAGTCACCAGCACCTTCATTTTGATCGACCTGAAAGAACTTTCTGCATTCGTTGCCCCAATGCGGTGCGATCAATCTTTGAGTTATGGCGTATATCAACGGGGAGTTTTTTCGTCTCCCAAACCGCAACAACATCAACCTGCCCAAGTGCCTGACGCACCTGCACCGTCAAGGCCGCCGAAGCAACATTCTCATTCTTTTGATCAGTTTCAAGAACCATGACGATTTGCTGAATACCTGGTTCGCCAATTCCTACGGCGGCGGCTCGCTGAACACCTGAAATCGTTTCACAGACGGTTTCCAACGGCACTGGTGTAACTGATCCTTGAGCCGTATGAATCATGTGCACAACTCTTCCTTCAATCCAGAGGTTGCCATCACTATCGAGATGGCCGACATCGCCAGTGCGATGCCAGGTCAACCCCTCGCTTGCAAAACGAGCCTTCTGTTGGGTGAGCCACAATCGGTTATAGCCAAGAGACATCCATGGTGCGCTCACAACTACTTCACCAGTTTCGCCATGTGGTAACTCGGTAACCCCACCATCAACTGCCACGATCTTGACATGGCAGTTATTCACTGGCTTGCCAACACACACGCCTGCACCTTCACCAACTGCCTCGCGTTGTTCAAGTGAAAGGTCAGCAACTGGCAAGACCTCGGTCATTCCGTAAGGGGTATGCATTTCGGCTTGCGGACACAGCCGTGTCATCTGACGCAAAGTTTCAATCGGGACCGGTGCACCCGCTGACATCACCAGTCGTACTTGTTTTAACGAAGACAAGTTTGTCGTAGCAGTCTTGAGAACATTTGCTAATGCTGCTGGCGAAGCGAAAACCATCGTGGCACCAGTCGCCCGACATGCATCATCTAATGCTTGCGCGGTCAGAGTGGCTGGCGAGGTGACGTCCATGTCGGCAAGGCCAGTTGTGATACCGAGCGCCGGACCAAACAATGCGAACGGTGCGAATGCGGCCACAAAACTGTCCGGGTCCGTGATGTTGTACACCGCTTGCAAAATATCGCGCTGTGCCCCGAGTTGACCATGTGTGTAACGCACGCCCTTGGCCGGACCAGTCGCGCCCGATGTAAAGAGAATGGCCGCCAAATCATCTGCTACAGGTTCAGCAAGCGCCAATTGCGAGAGACCTTCAAGTTGCATGGAGTTTCGTAATGACTTGAGATCAATGAAAGTCGCACGAGCAGCCCAGCGCAAAGTTCGAGCTGCAACTACGGCTGCGCGCACGCCAACGACGTGTTGCACCCTTGATGATTTGACTGCACGACCCAAGCCTTTGATGCCAAGTCCACGATCAGCAATGACAGTGACCGCTCCGATACGCCAACAGGCATACACCAAGGCAATGAGATCAATACTCGGTGGCACAAGTACGGCAACACGGTCACCTGAATGAACACCTTGTTGAATCAAGCCTTGGGCGAAACTTGCGACCCGCGAATCAAGGTCCGAGAATTTCACAGACGACTTATCTGCTCCGTCGTAAATCGCCAAAGTGTTTTGACGGCTTGGGCTCGCTATTCGTGACCAAAGAGATTCGGTGATCTCGTTTGCGCCTACACCTTGCGAATTCACCGATTGCGACTGTGAGATCGTATTCTCAACGAATGTCGCGATTGAAGTTTCAAGAACTGCTAAATGCCCACTATTAGCGACTCTGTGAATCTGCACATCAGATAACCGCTTGATCAGATCATCAGCGAAATCATCATTAAAAACAGGGTCTTTTGCACCCCACCACAGTCGAACTGGAACATTTAAGTTCGGCAATTGTGCGGCAACTTGGGCAATGTCATTGAATGATTCGTGCTTGTCATTGAAGGGCACATCGGCAACGAAACCACCAATGCCATCACGCTGGTTTCGATGCATATACGGCGCAACTAAACCTTTGCGTTGTTGAGAAGTCAGACCTGCACCTGGCAAGAATGCGGTTCCTCGCACAAACAAAGCCGTATTGCGCGTGATCGTGCGATGCAATCCCCCGCTCGCAGAAATCTGAATCAGGCGTGGAGCCTTGCGCCCTTCAGGTACTGCAATCCCCGTATTTGACAGAACCAATCCGGCAACTTTTTCTGGATGCGCAACGGCATACCCCATTGCAATCGCCCCACCCCAATCTTGGGCAACGAGCCATATCGGGCGACTGATTTCAAGTGCGTCCACAAAATCTTTGATGTCGGCGACACGATCACGATAACGACGAGCGCCCACTTGCTCGGAGTAACCCATCGATAAATGATCGGGAGCTATCACACGAAATTCAGCATTGAGTTCATGCAACAATCGGGACCACAAATATGACCATGTCGGGTTGCCATGCAGACACAACACTGTTGGTGCGCTGTCATCTAAACCTGGGCGATCTAGATAATGCCAACGATGTGTTTTCTCATCGTGACTGGGTACTTCAACGGTGTGCGACCACGAAGGATCAAGCCCAATCTCGCCCAACAATTGTGCGGACGGAGCGGTCATCGTCACCAAAGAATTTCTGAAAAACTGGTATTTAGGCCAGACCCAATTCCCATACACAACACTCGTTGGCCGGGCTCGATCTGATCCTGCACGCTTGCCAACGTAATCGGCACCGCGGCGGGACCAACGTTGCCATACTTCGGAAAGGTCAACGGGACCTTGGACGGATCAATCGCCAAGCGATCACACAACATCGTGGTATGAACTTTGCTCACCTGATGGAAAATGTACCAATCAAGTCCATCGGTCCAATCAAAATCGGCTTTTGATGCTTCCCATGCATCGGCGGCCAAATCAAGACCGGCTACAAGCAGACCATGTGTATCGGTGGTCATGCGATTGAGGTTGCCGATACACAATGCATTGTGTTCAGTACCAGCGCGGGCAACTCCACCGATGAGGCGATGCACATCACCATGGCGGTTCTTGCGCGCCATCACCATGGCTGCTGCACCTGAACCAAGAGTAAGCGATGCGAACTCGGCGAACACATCACCAGCAGTCGAATTCGGGTGTCGTAAGCGTTCAAGAGTTGTTTGCTGCGTGTAGCGGCTTCCCTCTCCGTCAACAATGAGGGCATACTCAACAGTCCCGGCATCAAGCATTGTGGCTGCCAGGTGCATTGCATTGATAAATCCGAGACAGGCATTTGCGATGTCAAAGTTGAGGCATGAAGTCGACAAGCCCAACTGATGATGAACCGCACAGGCCACTGACGGCTCAAGGTTTTCTTTACAGACCGACGTTGAAATCAAAATACCGATCTTTGAAGGATCAATACCCGCCTTCTCAATGGCGGCACGACCGGCCATCGCAGCGGCATCGGTGAAAGACACATCGTCATCCCACCAGCGACGTTCTTCAATACCAGCGAGGCCAGCCAGTAATCCAGGTCGTAAACCATTGCGCTGGTATGTTTCGGCTAACTGCTCGTCAATCCAGTCAGAGGTCACGACACGGGGCGCCTCAACAGCGACCAGGCTCAAAATTCCGCTGTGTTGGTGCCGAAACACCGAATTTTTGTTCATCCCCAGCCTTCCAACATGGTCTAGGTCAGGCTAATGAAAAACTCAGGCAAAATGTCAGTCGTTCCAGAAACGTTGTTCCTTAAAGGGGTCCGCATACATGTGGTAACCGTTACGCTCCCAAAAGCCTGGGACATCCTTCGGAATGAGTTCAATCCCCCGCAGCCATTTGGCGCTCTTCCAGAAATACAAGTGCGGAATGACAATGCGAACTGGTCCGCCATGTTCGGGCGTGATTTCTTCACCCTCAAATGCATACGCAACTAAGGCCTCATCGGTGGTGATATCAGCCAAAGGCACATTGGTCGTATAGCCAAATTCAGCGTGTTCCATCACATGGGTCGCTTCAGATTGCACACCCGCCATTTCGAAAAGATCGCGTACTCGCACCCCAGTCCAAGTGGTATCAAATTTGCTCCATTTGGTGACGCAATGAATGTCAAAAGTCAATGACACGCTCGGTAAAGCCTTCAGTTCGTCGAGAGTCAGGGTGAAGGGACGATCGACCAGGCCAAAAATGTTTAAGTTCCATTGACCAAGTTCATAATCAGGGATATCACCCACGTGAAGAACTGGAAAACGATCGGTTAAATACTGACCAGGTGGCAAACGACTCGCGTCCAGGCCTCTAGCGGAAATATCCTGCCTATTGCGCTCAAAAAAACTCATACCTGTATTCTGACCCATATTTCACAAGAGAACACCGCCCGAGTCTGTGGTTTTTCGCCTGTAGTTTGACTCCATGGTTGAAGTATCCACCATCTACCTCGTTCGGCACGCCAAAGCGGGTGACCGATCTTCTTGGGACGGCGATGACACCACCCGCCCCCTCTCGGGCAAAGGTCGCCGCCAAGCTGTGACTATCAGCGATCGACTCTTCGATTTAATCGCAGCGCATCCGGACGCCCAACTCATCTCAAGTCCCTACATTCGCTGTATGCAGACCCTTGAGCCCCTCGCGGCCCGTCTCTATTCTCAGGTAGTGGCCGACCCACGACTCGCCGAAGGTTACGACCGTGAGGGCGCACTTGAACTGATCGCTACCCTCCCGAATGGCTCAGTGATGTGCAGTCACGGAGATGTCATTCCCGATGTCATGGCCGCATTGCGACGGCGTCGCGCCGAAATCATTGGAGATCCAGATTGGCGTAAAGGCACGGTATGGATTTTGGCACGCGAAGACGGCGAAGTCACCGAGGCCTCTGTTTGGCCGCCACCAGCGACTGACTAAGTCGCTCTACTCAAGGAATAGATGTTGTCGATGCGGCAACAGCATCATCAATCTGCGTCACCAGTCCCTGCACCATAGACGCGACTTCTGCTGGAGGATTCTCATCTAGGCAGGCGGTCATCTCTGGTTGCGCGGCTACGGGATCGTCGATGAAACGAAAGAACGCGATTCCCAAAAAGCAGTGAGCGTCTGGATACGTCTCATCGGCGATTGTGGCTTGTCGTAGCAAAACCATGCCATTTTGCAAACGAGTTACCGCCGCATCTGTGTCGGCCTCTTGTGTTGACGACAAAACTGTGAACCAGCCAAAATACGTTAGTGCTTCAATGTTGTCTGGTTCAACAGCCAAGACTCGTGAATACAAGTCAAGAACCGCTGAAATATCGGACATGCCAAGTGATCGCGCTTGCACGAGTAATGAACTCACGCTTCCGTCTTCAATTCCACCAGTCATGACCTGTCCCGGTAAACGCTCGCCGGTACTGCGAGCAACCACAACACCAGACGTGATTGCCAACAGTAAAACCAAAGCTGACCATGCAATCGGACGCCACCCAAAACGTTCGCGAACCTTGGGTCGTTCAGTATCAGACAATTCACGAATGATGATCGCAGCGCGCGCAGTATACGAATCCTTGAGTGACGCATAATCGTCGTCGGCAACATCGCCTACTGCGAATTCACGTTCAAGATCAGCCAACGACGTCAACAAAAATTCGCGTTCTTCTTGCAGTTGATCGCGCCTTTCAGGAGTCACGCTGATCGCTCTTTTCCTGCATAGCTATTTCAACAAGTTCTCGATCGGCATCGGTCGCACTTACCGAACCCTGAACTTTCCAGCGTCGAAAGGCCACGACCAGGCCAGCCACCGAAACAACGAGAACCGCAATCGGTAACGCCCAAATCAGCGCATCAAATCCGGTGCCACCCGGAACCAACTTGAGATCAGCGGTATAACTGTCATCAATTGTCTTCACGATTTGGCTATCAGTCAATTGACCATCGGCCACCTGACGGGCGATTTCTTTTCGAATTGCCTGCGAAGCTCCACCACGCGACTCATCCACACTCTCACCGTCGCAGGTTGGGCAGGCCAATCGTTTTGAGATACTTTCAATTCGTTCCTGTGGAGTCGCTGGTCCCGAATCTCGTTGAGTACCAAAGATCATCAATGCGACAACGCAAAACAACATCACGAACCAGCTTGACCAGTGCTTCATTTTCGTATTGAGATGATTCGTCATAAGCCACTGTCCCGGGTCATTGATGTAATTGCTGAACCAAGAAGTTCGGCCGTGATCTGACCAGTAAATCTCTGTGCGACCACTCCAGTCGGACTGATGAGCCAAGTCTCAGGAACTTGCGCAACTCCATAGTCCACAGAAATATTTGCGTCCTCGTCACGGATGATGGGCCAACCACCACCACTTTTATCAAAGAAATCTCGCACTGCCTGTTCGTCATCGTCATTCACGATGGTGTACAGCTCGGCACCAGTTCCGTCAAGAGCTTCTTGAGTCTTGAAGAACTTCACCAATTCGGGATGTTCGCGCTTGCACGGAACACACGTGGAATTAAAGAAGTTCAACACAACCCATGAACCCCGGCGGCGTGAGAGCAAAAACAAGTCGCCGTCATAAGTCGTGCTTGAAATCTCTGGTGCTGGTTTCAACAACAAGGGCGTCGTTGCAGTTCCTGCTTTGTCATTCGACGTGATTGCCAAAATGACAATGAAGAAAACCATCACGACTGCAATGGCAACCGCAATGATCGGTGCAATACGGCGAGGGGCCTGCTCAGACATGTTCAGCTACATCGGGCCGGTTCATTGGAGTATCCGCCGATACAGGAGCAGTTGGTTGACGACGTTTACCCGGAAAGGCGGCGAGCACTGTTCCGATGGCCATGAGGCCCCCGCCAATCCACAACCACAAAATGAGTGGCTTCACATAAATCTTGATCCGTGCTTCGGTGTCAGAGGGTCGGACATTACCTTCAAGAGTCACGTACAGGTCTTTGGCAAAACCTGTCTTCACGCTTGGTGTACCAATATCCATACCTTGCTTGAGGTACTTGCTGCGCGCCGGACTGTATACCTGTTCACCATCAATACGAACGGCAGCCTTCACACTGGTCTTCACATTGTCTGATTCGAGTGACAAACCTTCAAAGGTGAACGTGTGACCGGCAAAAGTTACGGTCTCGCCTACTTTCAAGACAAATTCTTGCGTACGTGTATACGAAGAAGAAGCACTTAAGGCCACCGCGATAATGATCACGCCAATGTGCACAACCATTCCACCGTTTGCGCGACCCACTATTCCGCGCCATCCTTGGCGTCGACTCGCTAAGACAATTTGACGGAGCGCAGCCCCAGCAGCAAATCCACCAAGCGCAAAAGCTGCCAGCGATGCCCAACCATCAGCACCGACGAAAACAGAAACTGCGAGTGCACCGACTCCACACCATGCCGGCCAGAACAATCGATCGCGTAAAACTTCTTGACTGGCTTTACGCCATGGGAGGACTGGAGCGATGGCCATCAGAAACAGCAACGTCAATCCGAGCGGCATGGTCATTCGATTAAAGAACGGCTCACCAACCACTATGCGGCGATCATTCAACGCTTCAACGAGAAGAGGGAAAACTGTTCCGAGCAAAACCACAAACGCGAAAATGCTAAAGACGACATTGTTCGCTAAAAACGCGCCCTCACGACTGATTGGTGAATCAATTGCTCCGGGTGATCGCAATTGGTCGCCACGACGTCCAATCAAAACAATTGCAACAACCACAATCACAGTGAAGAAAGCCAACAACCAGGGGCCAACGCTGCCCTCGCTGAACGCATGCACGCTGTTAATGACTCCAGAACGAGTCAAGAAAGTTCCGAGAATTGTCAAACTGAAAGTAGCGATCACCAAACTCAGGTTCCAGACCCGCAACATGCCACGACGCTCTTGAACAAGTACCGAATGCAAATAAGCCGTTCCCGTAAGCCATGGCAAGAAGCTGGCGTTTTCAACTGGATCCCACGCCCATACACCGCTCCAACCGAGAACTTCGTAACTCCACCAACTACCGAGGATGATGCCTAATGTCAGGAAAGCCCACGAGTACAGGGTCCAACGACGAGTTTCAAGCAACCATCCTTCGCCGACTCGACCAGTGATCAAGGCCGCGATCGCGAATGCAAAGGGCACGGTGAAACCCACATATCCGACATACAAAATTGGCGGATGAAACAAAACAAGAATGTGATTTTGCAGGAGGGGGTTTGGTCCTGGTCCATCGTTCACACCAGGGGCTCCCATTGCAAACGGATTAGCTGGCCCAAATGACAACATAAAGAAGAACAAGCCCACCACGAATAGAACAACCATGGCCCACGCTAGAAGTTCATCACCAGCACGCTTCCGAAATTTTCGCGCTACGGCCGCAATAAATCCTGTCAAAACGAGCACCCACATCAAAATGGATCCCTCGAGAGCACTCCACAGCGCCGTGATGTTGTAGATGGCAGGTGTATCACGGGAACCAACTTGTTGCACGTACTTCAAAGAGAAGTCCCGTGTGATGAGCGCACGTTCCATCATGATGAACGCCAAGAGGGCCGCAGCAAACGCAACGTATGCATATTGAGTTGTTGACCTCAATGCACGAAGGTCGTGCTTTCGGATACCAGCAACGGTGATGGCGATACCCGACAGGCACGTCAAAAGACCGAGCAAAATCGCGCCGCGGCCGATGGCACCATTGATGCTTACTGCAAGCACGCGGTTCCTTCAGCAGTTGCTACTTCATCGTCAACTCGGTCGGGGTTTTCTGCCTCATATTCATTTGAGTGCTTTACTTCAACCCGATCGCCAAGAAAAACGCCATCATTCAAAATGCCGTGGACAACAACTGGAATACATTCTTTAAAGATTCCGCCTGGTTCACCGTCATAGGTCACTGGCAACGACTCTCCACCAAAAGACATATTGAATTTGGTGGTGACTCCATCATTTTTGACTGTCCCCTCGTCAACGACACCTTGAATACGCAAACGTCGTCCGGGTTCACAGCCCGACTTGGCACCAATCTCGTCGACGTTGCAGTAGTAGTCGATGGCCGAAGTTAAAAATTTTGTCAGAACGACCCCACCACTGACGACAACTAATAACAACACAATGATTGCTGGCCATGGCCGACGCTTACGTCGCTGTCGTGCTGAAACAGGCCGCGGAGAAAGATCAAGCGAATCGGCAGAGGTGCCAATTTCGTCGTCATTGCCAGTCTGATTCATAACCACGGCCTCTCATCTCGCGGAACTTCACGAGAAGACTTACGGGCACGACGAATAACCCCCAGTGCATACGCACCGACTAAGCCGAAAGTGATGACGTAACTGGCGAAGATAAAGCCGGCATCGTCCATTAGCGAGCGACTCCTTGTGCTTCGGCACGACGAGCCGTCAGCGCGTTGTCAAGTCCCGAATCGTCAAGCATGTCGTCAAGTGCAAGCGAACGTTGACGATGCAATACCAACCACACATACATCAAAGTGAATACAACCACGCCAAGAAATAGCGTGAACAACATCAAGCCGTCCATTTCAACATCGGTTCCCCGACCAGCCACACTCGCCTCTTGATGCAGGGTGTTCCATAGTTGAACTGAGAAGTGTACGAGGGGGATTTCTAAGACAGCAAGCAACGCCAAAACTGCGCTTCGTCGTGCTCGCTGCTGATGCGTCCCGCCTAAGCCACGAACTGCCAAGTACCCGATGTACGTCACGAACAAGAACGCCGTCGTAGTGAGGCGAGCGTCCCAAGTCCAGTAGGTGCCCCAAGTAATTCGTCCCCACAAACTGCCGGTGACCAATGAGATACCCATGAACAGAACACCGACTTCGGCTGAGGCTCCAGCAATGCGGTCCCACGTGAGCGAGCGGGTGCGCTTCCACAGATATGCGACCGACGAAATTCCGGTGACAACAAAAGCAAGGTATGCCAACCAGGCGCCAGGCACATGTGCATACATGATGCGCACCGACTCCCCTTGGTTGACATCGGCAGGAGAAACAAAAATGGCGAGGATGATCAGCAATGTGATGCCAGCCAAAATCACGACACCGAGACCTCGTGTAAATGGTGTACCAGTGACTCGATCACGAGGGGAATGTTTTGACATTGATGTGTTCACGATTCTCCTCCTCGTACTACAGGCCAGATAAAACCTGCCAGATAAAACTTTTACTCGTCGAGTAATGGCCCAAAGGCCACTGCCCCAGCAACACTGAATAACACTGCGAACACCACCAGTAGACCTAACCACGGCCAGCCTTCACTGATCGCAATTCCGTTTGTGCCAAACGCAGATTCGGTGGCCCGAGTTGCTCCGATCAACACAGGTGCAACCACCGGCAACAAAAGCAACGGAAGCAATGTTTCGCGTCCTTTGGCACCAGCAGCAAGACCTCCATACAGAGTACCTACGGCGGCCAAACCACAGGTAGCGGCAGTCGCAGTCGTGACCAAGAGCACGCCGCCCGCCCACGAAAAGTGAGCTCGATACAGCACAACGGCGGCTCCAACAAGCAACGCCACCAAGACCATCAGTTGCACCATGAGAGCCAGCATCTTCCCAATGAATATTCCGGTAGCCGGGACCCCTGCCGAACGCAACTGGTCAAGCGCACCATCACCAGTTTCAACGGCGAATGACCGCGAAACCATCACAAGCACGCTGAAAAGCGTGGCCAGCCAAACCAGCCCGGGTGCTACCCGTTCGAGGACCGCGTCGCTATCAAGGGCAAAGGCAAACATCACCATCACAATCAAGGCAAACGGCAAAACCTGGTTCAGCAGAACTCGGCTTCTTCGCTCCACCCGCAGGTCTTTGGCCGCAATCAATCGAGCCGTTGCGATAACTCCTGCTGAACCCGGTACTGAGTTGCTCATGGCGCACCAATTTCACGAACTTGTCCTGCCACTACTTCAACTTGCCGAGTCGCCAACTGTGCCGCGCGCTCAAGTTCGTGACTCGCGACCATCACCGTCGCTCCAGCCGCAGCAGCCATCTTGAGAACCTGATCAAGTTCGTCACGACCTGTGGCATCAAGGCCCGCGTGGGGCTCATCAAGTAACCACAGTTCGGCTCGACGAGCGACCAAACCTGCCAAAGCGGTCCGACGCTTTTGGCCAGCCGACAAACGCGACACTGGCAAATCAGCCAAGCGACCGTCAAGACCCATACGCCGCAGTGCAGCATCGACCTCGGCACGAGTTGCACCGACCGTTCGTCCCCAAAATCGCACATTCTCACTGACCGTGAGATCGCCGTACAGGCCATTGTTGTGGCCGATGACTCCGACTCGATGTCGCACTAGTTCGCGATCGTTTTTCAAATCGATGCCCAGTACTTGACCATGACCTCGCTCAAGCGGAATGAGCCCTGCACACAATCGCAGCAATGTGGTCTTGCCGGCCCCATTTGGACCACGCAACAACACAATCTCGCCACGGTTCACCGACAACGTTGCCCCGGCTAATGCCGGGAACGAACCCAACACTGCGACCGCGTCCGACAGATCAATAACCACATCTATACCAGGCTCGTGGGCGATCATTGACATGCAATTGCGACGCTATCTGCAACCTCTGCGCTGCCCTATTCTCGGACTCCAACGCAGGTATCGTTTGATCCCTGTGGCGAACGACGAAACACCCGGATCTTCTGCGACTGGCTCATCCAGTTTCGGGGGTGACCTTTCTCCGCCATCCGACTATGACCCATTTGAAATCTCGCGACCGATTCCTCGTCCAACAGGAACTGGACCAATTGAGCCACTCTTAATTCCCCACAACAAAGACGAGGAAATCCGTCACACGGCTCCCCTAGTCAAGGTTCCTTATTGGGACCGACCCAAACCTAAAAAAGACTGGTACTGGTTTCTTGGTCGACTTGGCACCAGTTTGATCGTCCTTGGACTCTTAATGTTTTTGTTCGTCGGTTACCAATTGTGGGGAACCGGCATCGAAGAAGCGCAATCACAAAACAGTTTGGAAAACCGTTTCACCCAAATTGCAGTGACAACCACCTCACCACCACCTACATCAAATTCGCCTTCAGTGACCGAACCACCAGTCACAACAACACCGACTCCGCCCGAACCGATCGTGATCAAAGAAGGTGACCCCATGGCGATCATCAATTTGCCCACGATTGGGGTCAGTAAATACGTTGTCGCCGGTGTTGAAACTGCCGATCTCAAAAAAGGTCCCGGGCATTATCCGGGAACACCTTTCCCGGGCGAACTTGGAAACGCATCGATTGCCGGACACCGCACAACATACGGCGAACCATTCCGTCATCTTGATGATCTCAGCATTGGCGACCCAATCATCATCACCGATTTAATGGGTCGTCAGTTCACCTATCTCGTTTCAAATCAGCAAATCGTTGAAGCAACTGATTCGTGGGTTGTCGCCACCACCGATCGCACTAGAGCCGTTCTCACGTTGACCACATGTCATCCCGAATTTTCGGCTAAGCAACGTTTGATTATTTCCGCCGAACTAGATGTCACACAAAGCGAAATCGCGACCAATCCAGCTGCTGTTTACATTGATGATGTTGCCAAAACCGTCACTCTTCCATCATCTGAAACGGTGAGCACCGAAACCGTGACTACTGAACCAGTTACCACACTCGTCACCGAGACACCGGCTACAACTACGACACCGACAACAACATCGACTATTCCAGAAGTTCTCGTTGATGAACCATACGAGATTGAAGGCGCCGATGCTCTCAGTCGCGGATGGTTCAGCGATCTTTCGGCAATTCCCCAAACATTGTTATGGGTTTTCACTGAACTTCTCGTCGTCATCGGCGCTTGGCAACTAGCTAAGAAAAATCGCAATCGAATCATTGGGGCCGTCGTCGGCTTCGTCCCATTCGTCGTGGTGCTGTACTTCGTTTTCCAAAACGTCAATCGACTCTTACCACCCAACTTGTAACTGTTGGGCGCGAAAACGCCCCGTTTTCGGGGATCTATTTGCCCAACAAATCAGCACACATAGCAACCGTGCCTGAAACCAATGCGTGGGGCGATTCCCACGGCACAAAATGTCCACAGTCGCGCAACAAATACGGCCCAACGTGATTGTCAAAAACAACCGCAGCCATTTGGTCGAAAGCTGGATAGATCACGTGATCGCTGGGACCAAACAAAATCAAGGTTGGGGTTTTCTCATTGTGACCCATAGTTGTCATGTCACTGTTCTTTGACGCATTAAACACAGTTTCATAACCACCAAACGACGCTCGTAAAACTTCTGCACTCGCAAATGGCTCGGTATGGAAGTCAACAGCCTCTTGATCAAAGGTTCCTGGATGTGCCCAAAAGCGACTTCCATAAAACGTGGCAATGTAACGACGTCGTGCGTCGGGTGTTGAAAGTTCAGCCGCTAATCCATC
Organism: uncultured Actinomycetes bacterium; assembly: GCA_937876415.1. GTDB lineage: Bacteria > Actinomycetota > Acidimicrobiia > Acidimicrobiales > Ilumatobacteraceae > Casp-actino8. The sequence continues at coordinate 3,070 of CALEHE010000244.1, read as the reverse complement.
GGCATCAGTCCCCTGACGAATGAAATAGTCAGCCGCTTCGCGCGGAGCACGAGTTCCGTCAATATTCTTCATGCGTTCTTTGTCAAAAAGCAATGGAGAATTGAACAACACCATTCGGTCAACAAATTCTGGGTAACGCAAAGCCATATCTTGAATAACTGGCCCACCCATGTCGCCACCAACAACGACAACTTTGTTGTAGCCGAGATGATCATGCACGAGTGAATACATATCTTTTGCGTGCGACGGCGTGTCATAGAAACCATCAGGTGTTAAACCGCTGTCACCAAAGCCACGAAGGTCTGGAACAATCACATCAAAACCCGCTGCTGCGAGAGGCTCAATCACTTTCCAAAAAATACGCTTACTCTCGGGCCAGCCATGAACACATAGCAAAGCAATGCCGTTTCCGTGGGGAGACTGTTCATATACAAAAGACTGTTTGAACCCACGCAATGTTGACGAGTGCAATTGAAAGCGTTGCGGATCAATATCGGGATTCATGCCCCCACCGTACCGACATTGGGCAAATCACGCAGTACTCGGCGAGTGGGTGCACCTAGCCTATAGAACATGGATGCCAACGAATTTCGCGCCAACGGACAAGCCGTGATTGAACTGATCGCTCAGTACCTAGAGACGATTGAACAACGCCCAGTGACCGCCGATGTGCGACCCGGGGATATTCGTTCATTGTTGCCCGAGCATCCACCAACATCGCCCGAATCATTTGACGACGTTTTGAGTGACGTCAACGACATCGTCTTGCCAGGTCTCACCCATTGGCAACATCCAAACTTCTACGCGTTCTTTCCTGGCAATTCGTCGTATCCATCAATCCTCGCCGACCTATTAACTGCTGGTTTGGGAGTGCAAGGTATGAGTTGGCTCTCGTCACCTGCATGCACCGAAGTTGAAACACTGATGCTCGATTGGATGCAAGAACTTCTTGGGTTACCTGAGAAATACCGCAGCACCACCGCAACCGGTGGCGGGGTCATTCAAGGTTCGGCGAGCGAAGCAACTCTCTCATCAATCCTCGCAGCCCGTTGGCGAATCACTCAGGGCCAAGTAAATCACGACGGCGATACATCAAAACTGATTGCTTACTGCTCATCGCAATCCCACAGCAGCATTGAAAAAGGACTTCGAATTGCTGGCATTGGTACGCAAAACATTCGTGTCATTGAACATGATGAGTCGTTTGCAATGAACGCCGATGCGCTTGAAACGCAGATCATCGCCGACAAAAATGCCGGACTCATTCCGTTCTGGATTTGCAGTACTCACGGAACCACTTCATCTGGTGCATTTGATCCCACTCCGGCAATTGGTCTCATCGCGCAACGGCACCAGTTGTGGTTACACGTAGATGCCGCCATGCACGGCATTGCTGCGCTGGCACCAGAATTTCGTTGGGTCAACGATGGCCTTGAATTGGCTGATAGTTATTGCACCAATCCGCATAAGTGGATGGGCGTTAATTTTGATTGCGATCTCTTTTGGACTTCTGATCGCGCATCATTACTTGGTGCACTCAGCATCTTGCCCGAATACCTTCGCTCGGCTGCCGCTGAATCAGGCGCCGCAATTGACTATCGCGATTGGCAGATTCCGTTAGGTCGCCGCTTTCGATCACTAAAATTGTGGTTCGCAATTCGCACCGACGGCACTGCGGTCTTCCAAGAACTCATTCGCCGACACGTCGCAATCACTCAAGACTTGGCCACGCTTGTTGCTTCTGACCCACGCTTTGACATTGTTGCCCCCCACACGTTGAACCTGCTCTGCCTACGCATCAAGGGTTCGAGCCCAGAAGAAGGCGACCAACTCACCGATCAACTCATCGAGGCCGCAAATGCCACTCGAGACGTCTTTTTCACGCGTACGGTGCTAAATCATCGAAGCGTTCTGCGGTTCTCCATCGGGGGCCGCACGACCGAACATCGCCATGTGCTCTCGGCATGGGGAATGTTGCAAAAGTTGGCGTAAGATTTGAGCACAACATAAATCACCCCGTGCGGGGTTTGGGTGAAAGTCCCAACCGGCGGTTACAGTCCGCGAACCAGTTGATGAGGTCACTCACCGACTGGCCGATCTGGTGAAATTCCAGGGCCGACGGTCAGAGTCCGGATGGGAGCACGGGTGCGTCTAGTTCGGAGTTCATGAACGGGCCTCGCTGCTCATTCATTGCTCGTGCTGTTCGCGCTTGGGCTGTCACCGCGCATGTGGTCTGACCCTGAATGCAGAACAATGACCGATCACGACTACATGATGCAAGCGATTGAAGCCGCGGCTTCAGCACGTCTTCATGCTTCGCCAAATCCGTGGGTCGGATGCGTCATCGTCACAGTTGATGGTCAAGTCTTTGTCGGTGCTACTGAGGCACCAGGTGGTCGCCATGCAGAAGTCGTCGCACTTGACGCGGCACGTGCCGCACTTGTCAATACTCAAGGTTCCACAGCATTTACAACTCTTGAACCCTGTAGTCATCACGGCCGAACCGGACCTTGCACCGAAGCGCTGATCTCTGCCGGTGTGTCACGGGTGGTGAGCGCAATCACTGATCCCGATCAACTCGTCGGTGGTCAAGGTTTTGCCACCCTTCGCGCCGATGGCCTCACTGTTGATGTTGGCTTATGCGCCGATCTTGTGACTGAACAACTTCGTCCATACATTCACCACCGAACGACAGGTCAACCTTTCGTCGTTTTGAAACTTGCTTCAACCCTTGATGGTCGCACCGCAGCCGCTGATGGCACGAGTCAATGGATCACTGGCGAACCAGCCCGTCAAGCCGCCCATCAATTGCGTGCTGAGAGTGATGCCATCGTCGTCGGCGCAGGAACGGTGCGTCGAGACAACCCCACATTGACAACACGTCTCGTTGATGGTCCATCACCGCGACGCATCGTTCTCGGACATGCGCCCGAGCAAGCCAACGTTCATCCGTGTCTTGAATGGGACAAATCGTTGTGTGAGCTTCTCGACACGTTGGGGAACGACGGCGTCCTACAACTCATGGTCGAAGGTGGAGCTACAGTCGCTTCGTCGTTCCACCAGCAAAATC
>CALEHE010000243.1 GCA_937876415.1 uncultured Actinomycetes bacterium | reverse complement strand
TCTTTTGACGAGTTCTTGCGAGCAACAACAAGCCGAGGGATGCAAAGACCATTCCGCCCACAAAGGTTGAGCGTTCGCCAAACAATTCGCCGACAAGACCAAGCGCTAGGCCGCCCATCACGCCACCGATCTCAAAGAAACTGGTGAAGCTTGAGACAATTTCAACGCGCTCGTTTTCATCGCTTCCTTCAACAGCCATTGCCAACAACGAGGGATAGAAGAACGACACACCAAGTGCAAAGAAGATTGTGCCGAGCCAAATACCAAACTCATTGCCGAGAACTGCTACCGATGTGACGCCGCACAACAAGAATGTCATCGCCATCACCACACTGCGGTGAAGTCCAATACGTTCTGGGGTCTTGGCCCCAAACAAGCGCAAGAACAAGCACAGGATGCTGTAGAGCGCAAAGAATTGCGCCGAACCACTGAGTCCGATTGATTTCGAAAATGTCGGAACAAAAGAAGTGAAGGCCGTCCACGCCGCCATACCGACCGCCAAAATCGCACCAGGCAATAGGGAACGCTTATGAAACCACGACACTTTGCGGCGAATACGTTCGGGGCGTTCACCAACAAAGGCCGGAGCACTCAATGACACTAAAGCGGCAAGCACGACTGCTCCTGCAGTCACAACAAAAACTGCATTGAAGTGTCCAGCGTTGAGTCCTCGTGCCGATTCGGCAACGTCTCCCATCACTAACTCACCAATAATGGGTCCGACTGACAATCCACCAAAGACCGCAACTGATAAATAACTTGCGACTTCGGCTTTACGATTTTCGGGACTGAGTTCAACCACCAAAATTGCTGCTCCCACAAAGAGCGCAGCTTCACCAACACCCATTAATGCGCGCAATGGCAAAATCTGCCATGCCCCGTTAACACCCGTGAGTCCAAGAGCGGCAGCTGCTGCCACCAATGATCCCGTCACCATTAACGTGCGACGACCCCAACGATTACCTACCCACGTGAGCAATGGTCGAAACAAAACTGCGGCGCCGCTAAAGACAACGCCGTTTGCGCCAATCATGGCTTCGCCACTGCCGAGACCGTTCTTAATAAAGACTGGCAAGGTCGGAATCAGAATTCCAACGCACAAGTACTATGCCAGTGTTGCTGCGGTTACCAATAGAAACCGCGGGGTCACCATTCGATCGTTTAACCGGCTGACGGCTCCTTGGGCAGACCAAGAACTCGTTCACCAACAATGTTGCGCTGAATCTGGCTAGTTCCGCCCCAAATAGTTTCAGAGCGACTGAAGAAGAACGCCGACATCATCGGGCTCACGGGGTAGCCCTCGCGACGCTTCTCGCGTGCAACACCTGGCCATGAACCAGTCTCGGGACCAGCATCAACCAACATGCCTTGCGCACCAAAAATGTCAAGTGCCAATTCCATCGCGGCCTTGTGCATTTCTGACCAGAACATTTTGTTTGAGGCACCAAGTGCCATCACACCAAAGTCTTTTGAGTTATTCAATGTCGCGGTCAATGAACGCAAACCGTTGATGCGCAAGAGTTGAATCTTGGTGTAGTACTGCATCAAACGCTGACGAATATCGTCATGTTCAATCGCACCATTTTCAGTGGCGACGCGCACCATCATCTTGTATTCCTCTTCGAAACGACGGTAGCCAGTCGTTGCGCTCATGCCGCGTTCGAATGCGAGGGTTGAGTTGGTGACCTTCCAGCCGTTGTTCACTCCACCAACAACATTGTCCTTGGGGCAACGTGCATTGGTGAAGAACACTTCACAGAACTCTGCAGTTCCGTCGGGTTGAACAATTCCGCGTACTTCAACACCTTCTTGACGCATCGGCACCAAGAGGTACGAAATACCTTTGTGCTTCGGTGCATCAGGATCGGTGCGGGTGAGCAAGAAGCAATAGTCGGCGTGGTGTCCACCAGTGGTCCATACCTTTTGACCATTGATGATCCACTCGTCGCCGTCGAGCACTGCTGCGGTCTTGAGTGATGCCAAGTCAGATCCCGAGTTCGGTTCGCTGAATCCCTGACACCAACGGGTGGTGCCATTCATGATGTTGGGCAAGAACTCTTTCTTTTGTTCTTCGGTGCCCCACTGCAACAAGGTCGGTCCAACCAAAGTGTCGCCAAAGAAGTCAGCCCGCAAAGGCGCCTTCATGGCAGCGAATTCTTCAGACAACACAACGCCTTGCATCGTGGTCAGTCCCTTGCCGCCGTACTCCTTGGGCCAGGTTGCACAGATCCAACCGCCAGCAAACAACTTCGACGGCCATTCTTCAACAAACTTCTTGCGAGCTTCGCCAGTCAGTT
>CALEHE010000242.1 GCA_937876415.1 uncultured Actinomycetes bacterium | reverse complement strand
ATCGACTCATTTCCAGAAAAACGTTTCAAGTTGATGATGGAAACTCAAGTGTGGGGGGCAATTGATCTCGCCCAACAGGTCATTCCTGACATGCGGTCTCGAGGATCTGGCTGGATTTTGAACATTTCTTCTCGTGCCGCCGTCAAACCTGTGGGCCCGCCATTTGAAGCTTGGTTTGCAACTGGCAATTCATCGGTCTACGGCATGTGCAAGGCCGCTCTTGAACGTGTTTCGTTAGGAATGGCCGCCGAGCTTCACAGCTCGAATATTGCGGTCAACACTTTGGCGCCATGGGACAACGTTCCGACGCCTGGTGCCGGCAATCACGACTTGGTTGAGGATTTCAAAATTGAACGAGAGGAAGTCATAGCGCAGGCAGCACTTGAGTTATGTGCAGGTGACCCGCAACGTTTGACTGGTCGAGTTGCATATAGCCAACCTTTGCTCGCAGAGATGAGTGTGGTCGCCAAAAGCCTGACCGGAGGACCACTTACGTGAGTTCAATACGACGCGGAACATGGACTAACTGGGCAGGAAATCAGTCAATCAAGCCCAAGTGGATCAATGAACCGGCGAGTGAATCTGATGTTGCTGACATCGTTGCACGTGCCGCCAAATCAAACCGAACGGTGAAAGCCGTTGGTGCCGGTCACAGCTTCACTTCAACTGCACTTACTTCCGGCCATCTCATCAACATGGGTCACCTCAACAAGGTCGTGCACGTTGATCGAGAGAAGAATCAGGTCACAGTTGAGGCCGGAATTCACATTTCAGAGCTCAACGAACAATTATTCGAGCTTGGTTATGCGATGCCCAACCTCGGAGATATCGCCTATCAGACAATTAGCGGAGCGATTTCCACATCAACTCATGGCACGGGTTCACGGCTCACCGGCATAGCTGGCCAAGCGGCGGGCCTACGACTCGTCAATGGTCACGGCGAAGTTATTGACATCAATGATCAACAAAATTCTGAACTCCTCGACGTGACACGAGTTGGAGTTGGCGCGCTTGGAATCGTGACGCAGGTAACTCTCAATGTTGTTCCCGCTTTTCGCCTGCGGGCCGTTGAGGGCGCGCAGAAACTTGATGCGCTCATTGAGAACCTTGATGAACTAGTTGACTCGAATGAGCATTTCGAATTCTTTTGGATTCCTCACACCAAATGGGCTCTCACGAAGCGCAACAACCGAACGACTGATCCCGTACATATTCCGAGTCGGGCTAAGCAGTGGTACAGCAAAACCTTTTTAGAGAACTATGCGTTCGGTGCGGTGTGTGCTCTCGGACG
>CALEHE010000241.1 GCA_937876415.1 uncultured Actinomycetes bacterium | reverse complement strand
TTTGTCGAGCCCTATTTAGAGACAGTGCAAAAATTACGAGACCTGCAAGTGCACCTGATTATTCCCGGTCGACACCTTCCGATTCAGGGCGCTGAATTAATCGACGCTTGTTTGGCACGTCTGCATGGAGCAGTTGATTATGTACACCGCGAAACATTGGCGGGAATGAATGCAGGAATTGATGTGCATACCTTGATGAATGACATCGTTCTGCCCCCCGAACTGCGCGTAGGCCAGGGCTACGGAAAAGTGGCCTGGGGTGTTCGAACAATTTGGGAAACCTATATGGGTTGGTTTCATTTACAGTCATCAACCGAGTTGTATGCCGCACAACCCATAGAAGCGATGGCGGAATTGGTGCAGTTGATCGGGGTAGATGTGGCCTGCGAGCGAGCCGAGATTTTGGTGTCGACTGATCAATCAGTTTTGGCGATACACATCGCCGAGGCCATCTTGTTGGTAGAGCCCAATCATGAGAGAGCGGCAGCAGTTATGGTTGCGGCTCACCAGGCTCTATTGGCGCAAGGTGGAGACATTAGTTTTTGGGAGTCGGGCTGGTTACGACATCAAATAGTCAAGTGGAGTCGGTAGCGATCAGCGCCTAGAAATCGTCAGTACGTTTCGGGACTTTGCCGGTGAGGCCTAAAGCCTCCGACGGTGAAGTTCTCTGAGCCACTGTGATGCGTCGATACGAGTGATTTTCCACATTGGTGGAATTCAGTGGTTGTTCACATGAGGTAGTGGATGGGGAAGTGCCACGACTTCGGTGCGTCGAGTGCGATGATTCGCCGGTTGTCAAAGTTCATACGCTTGTGACCAAATTTGACTGCCAAGAGTGCGTTGGGTCCCCATAGAAGTTCAACGAGAGCTTGGAACCCGTCGATGGTGCAACTGGGTATCTCGGTTTCGAGTGGTTTGCCGTTGTCATCGATAAGTACTTCAACGTCGTAGACCGGGATATCGGTGGGGAGGTCGAATGACATGTGGGTTCCGTCGTCGGTATCGATGGAATGCAGAACTTCGCCGATGAAGTCTGCGTAGAGGAACGCTTCGTCGATTGCCTCTTGTTCGGTGGTTGCTTCTAAGACCTTGCGGGAGGATTCACGCCAGAAGAGGTCGAGAGTGGTGGCGGTGTAGGTGGGCATGTCGGTTCTCCTGTGTTGTTGGACAAGAGAAGTAACGACGGGTGCGGGAGAAAATGTGCGACTAGGTCTTGAACAGTGTCTACTTAGACTGCAAGGAGTTCAGCGGCTGTAGGGAGTAATTGCACTCCTGCTGCCAATAGCGCATTTTCAGTCGCATCCATTAGTGGCTCGTTCGGCCCGAAAATGATCAAACCATCACGCCCTCGAGTGAGCAACACTCTGTAGGCGTTGCGAAGCAGTGCCTTGGGGTCGTCTTGTTTATACCGCCGATTGATGGGGGTCAGATTCCAGTTGTCTGATTGCATGCGATAGTCGCTTCCCCAACAGAGAATGGGCAGATCTAATTCAAGACCCTGACAGCTAAATTCTGTAACTGGCTGGATGAGAGCATTCGATGACTTTGGATCGCTCGTCGGAGCGTTGTACCACTTAGCAATATTCATATTGCTCGTAGCTTGATAGCCATTATCAATCCCGTGCTTCAACAAGTTTTTTGCGTGGCTGGATGCAAGTAATCCCGAGCGATGATTTGGTTCTTCATCAAACCGTTGCCTCGCATATCGCTTGGCTTCCTCAATATCACGAGTCAAGTACAACGGATATTGAGCATGTCTGATCTTCAGTGCTTGGCGATGGGCAAGAGAAAGACTTCCTTCGAGAAGGAGATGCACCCACTGATGCAAATCTTCAGCCCGCTTTGATCTCAGAGAGACATTGAGATCAAGTTCTTCATGAGTGCTGACCGACAATCCTTGGAATTGGTCTTTGAGTTTGGGAGGACAATGGATAGACCAAGTTTTTGTGTTACTGGAATTACTCACAGCATCACGCCACTGTTGAATACCTGCTTCTTCGCCTGAGTGAATCTCTTGGCCCTCTCCAATGAGCCCCACCATCGTCGCCCAGTCTTCAATTCGTTCGCCAATAGAAATCAAAAGTTCTGGCTCAGATTTAGCGACGTTCTTTTTCTCTTTCATGTAACGGGCATCCCAGGCACGTTGAGCCTCATCAAACACAATGATGTGTTCTTCGGGTGTAGACAGACGCTGGTTGAGTGCATACGTCTTTATAAAGGCATGTAGATCGCGAACAAATACCCGCGAACTTAAAGCATCTTGTAAAACTTGAACAAGTGGCCCGTTACCTGAGAGAAACGTTGCGCGTCCGTGGGTTGAGGTTCGTTCATGTACTAACCGCAATCCAACCAATGTTTTTCCCGAACCCGGAACTCCGGTGACGAACGCAAGTGAACGTGAGCTTTCGTCTGATGTCTTGTCAACAATCTGGCCAAGCAATTCGACTGTTTCAGGGATGCCTGCTGCGATGGCTGTGTGGATGTGAGGCAATGGTTCATCACGAAAGATACGACGTGCGGCTTCTACTAAAGTTGGAAGAGGTCTGTAAGGCGAGTTGAGCCAGGCATCGAGATCAACCGTGCCTTCTTGGTGAGCGGAGAAGAGATATTGATGTAGGGATGAACCTCCGACTATGGGCGTTTCATCTACCAATTTGGCGAATGTTGGACTGGCTCCGGTGAGCACCAAAATTCCGAAATGGGCGAGGTCGGCCGATCCTGCGTGGTAGTCGCATAGGTCTCGCACGTACCCCATTGTTTGGTCAATGTCACCTTGATTGATCATGGGAGCTGATTTGAATTCGATAACGACAAACGCCGCGCCGGTAAAGACGATGACGTCTGGGCGCCTGCCACCTTCCATGGGTAACTCGTATTCAAAAACGAGTGACCATGTGCTGACTTCTGAAGCGGCTGCGTTGAGACACGATTTGAGAGCAGCAGTCATGACCTTGTGCTCATCAA
>CALEHE010000240.1 GCA_937876415.1 uncultured Actinomycetes bacterium | reverse complement strand
CCAACGGTCAAAATTGCATCGGCACGGAGATCATGGGGTACTTCAAGAGTTGGAGTGAGCACCATCGGAGTCGCGGCGGTCGGAACCGAGCCCACTTCAAAGACCGTTCCGACGGCGAGAGTGGAAGCGATTCGGGTGGCTCGTTCGGCCAGCCAATCACGGCCGAATCCGTACCCGTTGCCCTTGACTACTGGGACAAGACCCGAGACGGTGGAGGTCAATGATTCGACATGCTTGTTCCAGGCATCAGAGTTGACGGTCAGAACAAGGGCCACGGCAATGACGCTACCGAATGATGGCGAATGGGCGTTTCATGCTGGATATTTAAAGCCGACTTGTTAAGTCGGGAATTGGCTTCTAGCCTGTCGGCATGAGCGGTCGACTTTTCGGTTTTCCAAATCCTGTCAACGAACGATCGGCGCGCTGGGTGGCGACCGGAGTTGTGGTGCAAGCGGTGCTCTTTCTGATTGTGCGCCAAGGATGGGTGCTGATTCCCTTGGCCTACGGCTTTACCGCCCGAGTACTCACGGGTCCAAAGTTGAGTCCGCTCGGACAATTGTCAACACGCGTTCTGACCCCAGCGATGAAAGGCGAAGGTCGCCTTGTGCCAGGCCCGCCTAAGCGTTTCGCTCAGGGTATTGGCTTGGTGTTTTCGGTGGGTGCGACCATTGCTTGGTTCGCCGGGGCGCACACTGTCGCCATCGTTTTGATCGCTGGTCTCACCATTGCCGCCAGCCTTGAGGCGTTTGTGGGATTCTGCTTGGGCTGCGTGATCTTTGGAAAGTTGATGCGCTTAGGAGTCATTCCTGAATCAGTATGTGAAGAGTGCAACGATATTTCGCGTCGTCTCGCTCGCCCAAATGTCTAGAGATCGAGTTAATCGAACTTGGGTGCGAGAGCACCGAGATCGCGCGTTGCGAGGACGCCTTTCCAGACGCCCGTTCCGTAGGCGACATCGTCAGCGAGTTTGAGTGCGCAATACGAAACCGGATCAACCTTGGGCTTCTTTGAAAACCAGTTGGTGAGAGATGGCAGAACGATCGCAGCCAATATCACGCGACGACCACGTTGACTCACGAGGGCAATCACCAAAGCGATGGGCCACCATGTGCGCGTGATCGCTTGAGCAATCATGCGACCGGCATGAAGATTGCCGCGCCCCGCGAGTCGCAAAGCAAGAAGTCGAGAATCGGGCTGAGAGCTGAGTTTGCGTTCAAGCGCAATTGTTGAACCAGTACCAATTGTGAAGCCGATGAGTGGATGGCCGATCGTGAGTGCAGTCCAAGCCAATGCACTCCAACGATTGATGCGCAGTGGTGTTGCGGCACCTCGATGATGTTGGTCGAGCGGCGATGCTGCCGAACCATATGAAACTCGTTGTTTCCAGGCGTCAAGTAAAGAACTGCGTGGAGCGTGTTGAACAACGACCGATGGCTCGTAGCGACAAACCGTTCCAGATTCAAGTAGACGCCACACAAGATCAACATCTTCGCCGTAGCGAAGTGATTCGTTAAAACCATGATGTTCACGCAGTAGTTCGGTGCGAATCATGAGAGCGGCTGTAGGTACA
>CALEHE010000239.1 GCA_937876415.1 uncultured Actinomycetes bacterium | reverse complement strand
AACTACGCGCTCTGGAATTTGTCACGCATGGTGCACAACGATGCGGATCTCTCTGCTGCCTTTGATGCGGGCCTCAACGATGGCTTGTTCCGAATACATTCACCTTTCACTGGTGCGTGGAATGAGTTCATTGTTGAATTTGGTAGCCGCGGACCCGATGAATGGGATTTACGTTCGCCAACTTGGGAAACCCATCCACAACTTCTGCTCGCTGCTCTTGATCGCGTGCGCTTGCAATCTGATACTGAATCGCCACACGAACGTCATCGTGAAAAGGCTGGACAGCGTGATGCACTCATAACTAAGGCCCGCATTGCACTAGCCGACAAGCCCGAAGTGGCACCACTACTCGACCTCGGACTTGGTGCCGGAAAAATGATGGCCCATCGCGAGCGCACCAAAACATCAATCGTTCGCGTGTTACACGAAGCCCGCGTTGCATTTCGCGAACTTGGTCGTCGCCATGGCCATGACGAACTCATTTTCCAAGTGCTTGACAGTGAACTCGATGACTACATCGTCAATCCCAGTTCGTTCACCAACAAGTTGACGCAGCGCTACAACGAATGGCGCGAACTCTTTGATCTTGAACCGCCATTCATCATCGCCGATGCAACTGTTGCGCCACTCAGTCAGTGGGCTCGCAAAGATGCCCAAGTTGTCAAGGTTGCACAAGCCGGCGAAATGCTCAGCGGTGTTGCAGGTTCACCAGGAATCGCTCGTGGAATTGCCCGTGTTGTTCTTGATCCGGGCGACCCCGGAGATCTCGAGCCTGGCGACATTCTTGTTGCGCCATGCACAGACCCCAGTTGGACTCCGTTGTTCATGACAAGCGCAGCAGTTGTCGTGAACGTTGGTGGACAAATCAGTCACGCTGTCATCGTCAGTCGCGAACTTGGTGTGCCGTGTGTAGTTTCGATCACCGATGGCACACAACGCATCCCTAATGGCGCAATGATTGAAGTCAATGGCACGACTGGTGTCGTCACAATTCTCTGACTAATTAACTCCCAAAAGAATGGATACAAAATGAGCAAGGAATACCCCACACCAGGTGAACTCTTCAGCCTCGAGGGCGACGTCGCCGTCGTCACCGGCGGCGGACGCGGAATTGGCGAAGGCATCGCCCGCACACTCGCGAGTGCTGGCGCAAAAGTCGTGGTTGCCGCGCGTCGTGTACACGAGATTGAAGCAGTTGCTGCAGCAATTCGTGCCGATGGTGGTCAAGCGATCGCTGTTGAAACCGATGTAACAAGCGATGAAGCCATGGAGAACTTGGCCAAGGCCGCTGTCAAAGAATTCGGCAAGTTGTCAATCTGGATCAACAACGCTGGTGGTTCACCGGCACGTTTGCCCATGACCGATCTCAAGCGCGAAGACTGGGACGCCTGCATTGCCCTCAACCTCACCGCCGTGTGGGTCGGTATTCGTACCGCAGCGAAGTACATGGAAACAGGATCGATCATCAACATCTCATCGGGTGCTGGCTTCGGACCGGTTCCGGGAAGTGCACACTATGGTGCCGCCAAAGCAGCTGTTAACTCATTGACGCTCACTGCCTGCGCCGAACTTGCTCCGCGCATTCGTGTCAACGGAATTGCACCAGGTGCAGTGCCCACTGAAATCTTCAAGATTGCACTTGGTGTGAAAAACGACGAAGACCTCGCCGAAGTTGAATCACAGTGGAATATCCCGATGCAACGCTTTGGTACCTTGCAGGACATGGGTGCAGCCGTCTTGTTCTTGTGTTCACCAGGTGCCAGTTGGATTAGCGGTGAAATGATCCGCGTGTCCGGAGGCGCCAAGCCCCGATGATTGAATCACGCGAGACGTTTTGTCGTTTCTGCCATGCGGCGTGCCCGCTCGAAGTTGATATCGAGATCAACACGAGTGGAGCACAACCCAAAGAAAAAGTTGTGGCCATTCGCGGCATTATGAATGACCCCATGTTTGAGGGCTACACGTGCATTAAGGGTCGGCAACTCGCCGACCAGCACAATGCCCCCGATCGTTTGCGAGTACCTTTGCAACGCAACACCGATGGGATATTCACAGAAACAACTTCTAGCGCGGCTCTTGACGACATCGCGTCTCGCGTGCAATCAATCATTACTAAATATGGTCCTCGTGCTGTTGCGACTTACACCGGAACTGGCGCATTTCAAAACTCAATTTCCATGCCCGTTACTCAGGCATTTCATACGGGCATTGGCTCACCGTCGTTTTACACCAGCATCACCATCGACC
>CALEHE010000238.1 GCA_937876415.1 uncultured Actinomycetes bacterium | reverse complement strand
TTCTCGGTAATGCCACTGTATTGAGGGAAAGGCAGTAGTCCTGTCCAGATGACAAAAACCATAATTGACATCAGTCCGAGAAAAAATGTGGGGAAACTCACGCCGATGACGCTAAAACTTGTTGCCACTCGGTCTTGCCACTTTCCTTTTTTGAGAGCGGCCAAAGTGCCCAGACCCACTCCGATCAAAATCCACAAAGTAAAAGCACCCACAGCGATAGAAGCGGTGACTGGCAAAGTTTTCGCAATGAGGGTCGTAACGCACTCGTGGCGATCATACGAGTAGCCCAAGGACGGAGCTGAGCAATGAATCGCCGCTCCTTCCTCACCGTACGTCCGACCAGTAAAAATGCCTTTCATATAGCCGCCGTACTGCTCGAGGATTGGCTTGTCGTAACCAAGGCGAATACGGTTCGCTTCAATGACCTCAGGGCGACAGTTTTTACCGCAGGTCAGAGCTGCTGGGTCTGAAGGTAACGCTGAAAAAATCCAAAAGGTAAACGCACTGACGATCAACAACAGAACAATCGCAAAGATTGATCGCCGAAGTACGAAATAAATCATGTCAATAACTCGCTAACACTGATGTGGGTGACCGCAACGAGCGGCCACCCACATGTCAAGTGTCAAACTCTCAGCCGGCAAGACCGATAGCGCCGAGGTTGTACCAACCAAACGGCATCCACTGGTAAGCGCCACGCACGTTAGAACCAACTAGGTTCTGGGCCTTGGTAGCAGATCCAGGAATCGACCACGCTTGATCCATCACGTACTGGTTGAGTTCTTTCCACAACTTGGACTGCTTGCTGCGATCAGTTTCAGCCTTCGCTTCATCGACCTTGGCTTGAAAAGCGGCGAAGGCTGCATCACCTTCATTGTTGTGGTAGTTGAATCCACCGTCTTGGCCGAATAGCTCTGGGATAACAGTTGAAGCATTAGCCCAGTCAGCAGCCCAGCCAGCTCGCATCAAGTCACCACGATCGCCGTTAATTGTCGAATAGTATTTTGACGCTTCAATCGGGTTATCGATGATCTTGATTCCGGCCGCACCTAATGAATCAATCCAGATGGCAATGTTCTTCTGCCAGGTGGCGGAATCAGGATGGTCAAAACGTAGACCCTCACCAGTCGCACGAGCGTGAAGTTCGGGACAAGCTTCTTTTGCTTTTTCCATCATCGCTATCGCTGCTTCGGCATTCGCCGTACCGTCTTCGTTCAAACCGTCAACCAATTTGGCTGGTTCGTAGTCCGCAGCAATCAATGGTGCGACGAAACTTGTTGCAAACTCACCGGTGAATGGTCCACCAGCGGCGGTGCGCAAGGCTTCACGGTCAAGCGCCAACCAAATTGCTTGACGAATTTCGACACAATTAACGGTCTCGACGTTGAACATCGTGTATGAAACGAAACCATCAAATCCGTCAGTACGACGATCCTTCAACGAATCATTACCAAAAACGGTTTGAAGATTCTCGGGCAAGATGCCTCCGTACACAATGGTGTTCTTATCGTCGCCAGCATCGGCCAACATACGCTCGTCGATAACTGCTTCATCGACGCCGAACTGCCAAATGATCTTGTCTAACAGTGGCTTACGAACCGGATCCGAGTCGGCGTTCCAGTTCTCATTGCGAACGAGAACCATTTCTACGCCTTCTTCGTACGACTCAACACGGAAAGGACCATTGGAGAACGGTGCTAATCCATATTGATCAGCAGTGTCTTTGTCCACAGGAACTGGGGCAAACGCCAGCAAACTAACGGTGTAGTTGAAGTCGGCTACTGGCACTATCAATTTGAAGGTGATGTTTTGTCCATCACATTGAACTGCCTCATCAAACAGTGCTTGTTGCTCTTCATCGGCAAGCCAAGGGCCGGGATACGCGCTACCAAAATCGGATTCGCCTTCTGGAATGTCAAGGTAACTCAACGCATACAGCGGTCCGTCACCGGCTGTCACCTCGGCCGCGAAGGTACGCGACACGCCGTAAGCGATATCAGCGCACGTCACTTCTGATCCGTCTTCCCAAGTCAAACCATCGCGCAAAGTGAAAGTCCATGTCTTGAGATCATCTGAGGCAATACCCAGATCAGTTGCCATGTCGGCAACCAAATTAGTGCCGTCTTTGCCAGCGACAGGCTGATACGACGTCAATGTTCGAGCGAACGTTGAGCCCCACGCTCCCAATTCAGCACCCGTATACACGCGCTGAGGATCGAGGGTCGATGCTCCTTCTTGGAATGTGAGCACATTCAGCGTGCCACCTTCTTGAGCGCCGTCCAATGACGCTGAGCGGCCACCAGACTCTTCTCCACTTTCGACTCCGCCTCCGGAACCTCCACAACCGCTGGTAATGAGCCCCAATAGGGCCACCACCGCCACAACTTTGTTACGCATTTTCATAGACTCCCCTTTTTTATTGGTTGCTTGGTCACATATTTATTGCTACAACAAGTTTCGGCGCTTTGATGGCGCACCTTAACCCACTCCCCAAGAAATCCTGAAACACAGTCACCTACAGCTGTTGCCGATCGCTACGTGGGTCAAAGGCATCTCGAAGTCCATCGGCCAAGAGGTTGAACGCTAAAACCAAAATCATCAGCGCAGTACCAGGAATAAACAAGTACGTCGGAGCCGCTCGGTAATATCGAACCGAGTCACCCAACATGATTCCCCACGAGGCTGCGGGCGCCAAAAGTCCAACCCCTAAAAACGACAACGTGGCTTCTAGAGCCACGTATCCGGGGAGACTCAACGAGACAAAAACAATGATCTGCGGCCACAGATTCGGAAGCAGTTGCTTAAAAACCAAATGACCGGTACCCGCTCCAAACGAGCGAGCCGCTTCGACAAATTCTCTTTCTCGCAATGAGAGAACCTGACTACGCACTAATCGAGCCATATAGACCC
>CALEHE010000237.1 GCA_937876415.1 uncultured Actinomycetes bacterium | reverse complement strand
GGTCCGATGATGTCGCGACCAAGGTGGCGAGCATTCTCGATGATGCCTTCTTCTTCAAAGATATTGATACTGGCGACTGCTGCGGCGCACGCCAAAGGATGACCGCTATATGTGAGTCCGCCTGGGAACTGACGCTCGCGGAAAGTATCGGCAATGCGATCGCTGATGATGACTCCACCAAGTGGCAAGTAGCCAGAGTTCACGCCCTTAGCGAAACAAATGAGGTCGGGAGCGACCTTCCAGTTGTCAATTGCAAACCATTCACCGCATCGACCAAAGCCCGCCATCACTTCGTCGGCAATGAACACGATTCCGAATTCATCACAGATTTCACGCACGCCAGCCATGTAGCCAGGCGGCGGAACCAAGATTCCGTTTGTACCTACAACACTTTCAAGCATGATTGCGGCAACTGTCTGTGGACCTTCAACCATCAACGTGTCGCGTAAGTGCTGCAGTGCGCGTTGTGATTCTTCAACGTCGCTGCTGCTGTGGAACGCCGAACGGTATGGGTATGGGCCCCAGAACTTGACGATTCCCGGTAAGCCCGGTTCGCTTGGCCAACGACGCGGATCACCAGTGAGCTGAATCGCTCCACCCGTTGCACCGTGGTAGCTGCGGTACGTCGTGAGAATTTTGTGACGTCCAGTATGCAAGCGCGCCATACGAAGTGCATTTTCGGTTGCTTCTGCTCCACCTGCAGTAAAGAACACCATATTGAGATCGCCGGGCGCACGCTCGGCGATCAGGCGAGCAGCCTCACTGCGTGCATCATTGGCGTGATACGGAGCAATCGTGCAGATGCGACTGGCTTGTTCTTGAATTGCCGCGACCAACTTGGGGTGTTGATGACCGATATTGACATTGACGAGCTGACTCGAGAAATCGAGGTACTTCTTGCCGGATTCATCCCAGAAGTGGCTGCCTTCGGCCTTGGTGACAACGATGGGGCTAATCAGGCTTTGGGCCGACCACGAATGAAACACATGCGAGCGATCGCTCCTCAGTGCATTATCGGGATTCGTGTTGAGTGCCGAGGAAGTCATGGTCATGACTGCACACTATTCGTTACTCGTCAGGGAGTACAGACTGTGCTTTGTCACAGGACAATGAAGATTTGCGCCATCGCGATTGTTGCTACGGTCAAGGGCATGGGCGAACGAATTTCATTCAAGTCAAACGGCGGAACCTGCGATGGGTACTTGGCAAACGGTGGTGGGCCAGGTGTCATCGTCATTCAAGAATGGTGGGGACTCGTCCCGCATATTCAAGATGTGGCTGACCGCTACGCCGCGGATGGATTCACCGCTCTCGCCCCCGATCTGTACCACGGCGAATCGTCGACCGAACCCGACGGTGCCGGCAAGTTGATGATGGGACTCAACTTGGCGCAGGCTGCAAAAGATCTCTCGGGTGCTGTCGATTTCTTGCAAGCGACAACCGGCCATCAAAAAGTGGGTGTTGTTGGTTACTGCATGGGTGGGGGACTCACAATGGTTCTTGCGTGTCAACGTCCAGACGCCGTTGCTGCAGCGGCTCCGTACTACGGCGTGATCCCGTGGCCGTCGGCTCAACCTGATTGGTCAAAGCTTGCGGCAAAAGTTGTCGGAGAGTATGCCGAACTTGACGACTTCGCTGGACCAGAAACTGTGAAGGCACTTGAAGCCCAACTCAAGGCACTCGGCAAAGATGCAACTCTCAATATTCACGCAGGAACACAGCATGCATTCTTTAATGATGCTCGGCCAGAAGTTTTTGATGCATCAGCCGCGAAGATTGCGTTTGATCGAACTCTCGATCTCTTCAAGACGTCTCTCTGAAAATCAGGGAGCAGCCGCAATTGGTGCATCGGTTGTTGTGGCGCGCGGAATTGAAGTAGTTGCCACGACCAATGACGTTGACACAGGACGTGAAGGTTCACCACCACCACTATTGACGATCAGCCCAATGCCAATTCCGACAATCAGACCCAAGATTGCGCCACTTGCACCAACCATGAGTTTTAACTGATCAGTCATTGGTTAGATCACTATTTCAGCCCAATGATTCGATGGCGGCTTGCACCGCAAGTACGCGACGTGCATTGTCAACATGCAAGTTTTCAATCATGCGACCGTCAACTGTGATCACGCCACGACCCTCGGCAGTTGCTTCTTCAAATGCTGCGATCACACGTTGTGCATAGTCAACTTCATCTGCAGTCGGCGCCCAAACATCGTTAGCGATTTCGACTTGTGAAGGGTGAATGAGAGTCTTTCCATCAAAGCCCATCTGCGCGCCTTGTACACATTCATCGCGGAAGGCATCAAGATCTTTGACATCATTGAAGACGCCATCGAGAATGACCTTGCCGGCTTCGCGGGCAGCCAGAAGTGCAGTTGTGAGGTGTGGTGTCAGCGGGGCCCGACCACGCACTTGAGTTGCCCGCAATTCTTTTGCTAAGTCGTTGGTTCCCATGACGAGTGTCTGCACTCGTGGGTGCGCAGCAATTTGGCGCACATCAAAAATAGCGGTTGGAGTTTCGATCATTGCCCAAATTTTCATTGAGCCAGGTGCTCCAGCGCTCGCGAGTGCTGATGAAACAGCCTCGACTTCTTTGACTGAATTGATCTTGGGAATCACGACGGCCGAAACATTGGCCATGGCTGCCGCTGCGAGATCATCTGCACCCCACTGGGTGTCAAGCCCGTTGCAACGAATCGTGATCTCTTTGTTTCCGTATTCGCCGCTGAGAGCGGCAGCAACGGCATTACGACGTGCATCAGGCTTTGCATCGGGAGCAACGGCATCTTCAAGGTCAAAGATCAATGCATCGGCAGGAATGCCTTTTGCTTTGTCGAGTGCTCGCTCGTTGGCAGCGGGCATATAAAGGACTGAACGGCGGGGGCGTAGATCTGACATGAGATTTTCCTTGTGATTGTTTGTACTAGAAGCCGTAGGCGGCGGTGAGTTCGGGGTCACGTGCTGAAAGCTCGCGAGCTAATTGCACAATGACTCGACACTGCTTCACCGAAGCATCGTCTTCCATTTTTCCATCAAGCATGATTGCTCCGGTACCATCGCCCATTGCGTCAATGACGCGCATTGCATGCGCAACGTCACTCGGACGTGGGCTAAACACTCGACGTGCAATATCAATTTGTGCGGGGTGAAGTGACCAAGCACCAACACAGCCAAGTAGGTAGGCATTGCGGAACTGATCTTCACAGGCAACAACATCTTTGATGTCGCCGAAGGGACCATAGAACGGCAAGATGCCGTGCATCACGCAGGCGTCAACCATACGGGCCAACGTGTAATGCCACAAATCTTGTTGGTAGGTATTGCGCGGGGCATCAGGACTCTCGGGATTTGGATCGTCGCGCACGACGTAGTCAGGGTGTCCGCCACCAACACGGGTTGTCTTCATACGACGATTCGCGGCAAGGTCGGCGGGTCCGAGCGACAGACCCTGCATACGTGGCGAGGCTCCACAGATTTCTTCGACGTTGGCAACGCCTCGAGCGGTTTCAAGAATCGCGTGAATCAACAATGGCTTCTTGAGTCCAGCCTTTGCCTCAAGTTGCGCGAACAAACGATCGACATAGTGAATGTCTTCGGGGCCTTCCACTTTCGGAATCATGATGACATCAAACTTGTCGCCGACTTCGGTGACAAGAGTTGTGATGTCGTCGAGACCCCACGGCGAATCCAGACTGTTCACACGAGTCCATAGTTGCGTGGTGCCCATCGGAATCGTCTTGGCGACCTTCACGAGGCCAGCACGCGCTGCTTCTTTGTCGGTTGCGGGAACTCCGTCCTCAAGGTTGCCGAGAATGATGTCAACCGTCGGGATGATGTCACCTAACTTGGCGACCATCTTCTCGTTGGACGGTGGGAAGAAATGAATCATCCGACTGGGGCGGAATGGAATCTCGCGGACGGGCTCGGGAGCGCCGACGGCGAGGGGCTTGAAGAAGTCTTTTGCACTGCGCACACTGCGAGAGTACGCCGTTTGACCCCATTAGGTAAACCTCGTGACCAAAAAGTTGTCAGAAAGGCGACTTGGTAAATCCGACTCGGTGATCCGTCCGCCTACCCTTGATCAGGTGACAGCCCTCATCATCGGAAATCATGAAATCGACGCGGTCCTTTTTGACGCTGGCGGAATCTTCGTAATTCCTGACCCAACTGTTTTGGCTCCGTTGTTGAGTTACTACGGAGCGACGACCGAATTGGCGATGTACCACCGTGCTCATTACCGAGGCATGGCTGCGAAGTCAGCCGCCGGCTCGGGCGAGTCTGACTGGGATTCCTACAACGTGGCCTATGTCGAAACCATTGGTGTGCCAGAACACGATGTCATCGAGGCAGCAACAGTTCTCGGGCGATCGCGTAACGCCTACACCTGGCGTTGGCCTCTTGCTGACAGCGTTGAGGCATTGCAAAAACTGCACCAACGCAATGTGCCGATCGGTGTCGTGAGTAATGCATCTGGTCAGATTGAAGACATCTTGGCGCGATCGGCAGTATGTCAAGTTGGTGAAGGTTCGGGCGTTCCCGTTCGCATCGTGATTGACAGTCATGTGGTCGGTGTGTCGAAGCCAGATCCACGAATATTTGATTTTGGATTAGCCGCGTTCACTGAGTTTGAACTTTCGCGAATCGCGTACGTTGGCGACTCGGTCACGATGGATATTGGGGGAGCGCGTAACGCCGGCTTAGTTCCGGTGCTTCTTGATCCGTATGACGATCATGCTGGTGCCGACTTTTATCGAGTGAAGTCTTTGCTTGAGTTACTGGCATGAGCGAGGTCCCAGGTTCTGGAGTTTCTGAACGTTGGATTGAATGGCGTCGCACGGTTGACCTCATCAAGTACGACCAGCGTTGGGATGCGATGGCGGCGCGCGGTGATTCAATTCATGGCGAAGCAGATTTTGTTGAACGACTCATCGGTGAGCGTAAAGTCCGTCTGCTTGATGCCGGATGTGGAACCGGTCGTCTGGCAATTGAAATGGCTAAACGAGGTCATCAAGCAATCGGGGCCGATCTTGATCCCGACATGATTGAGCGCGCCGCAACGAAAGCTCCACATATTGATTGGCATGTTGCTGATTTGTCCGAACTTCGTTTGGATGCAAAATTCGATGTGATCGTGATGGCTGGAAATATTCCGTTGTTTTGCGCGCCAAGTTCTCAAGCAGCGATCATCGCATCGCTTGTTGAACATTTAGATAGCGGCGGATATCTGATATCCGGCTTCTCGTTAGAAGCCCGACCTGATGCCTATGTGCGCCACGACTACCAGCGAGATGCTTTTGCTGCAGGACTCATTGAAGTAGCGGTCTATTCAACATGGGATGAGTCACCGTCAACGCATGCTGATGACTACACCGTGATGTTACACCAAAAGAATTAGGCGTTTTCGACCAGACGGCGAGCGATCACTTTGAGGCACAAGGTTTCATCGGCGCCTTCAAAAATTGACAACACACGAGCGTCAACGAACAGACGGCTCACCGAATATTCTTCGGCGTATCCGTAACCACCGTGAATCTGCATCGCTTCGCGAGCAACCCATTCGGCAGCCTTGCACACATAAGCCTTCACCATGCTGGCTTCAGTTGTACCTTCGCCCTTGGCCATCAGCTTTGAAACTTGATAGCCGAATTGGCGACCAGCCTGAATGAGCACCGCCATACGACCGAGCTTCACCTGGGTCAATTGGTAATCAGAGATGCTGTTACCAAAAACATTGCGGTTGTTGGCGTAGTCGTAAGCGGCCTCGTAAGCGGCCTGCATCAATCCAACGGCGCGAGCAGCAGTTTGCAGACGGCCATTTTCAAAACCTTCCATTTGGTAATAGAAGCCTTTGCCAAGTCCGCTTTCTTCGCCGATCAGATTTGTTGCGGGCACCCACCAGTTTTCAAGTGCAATTTCGTACGAGTGCATTCCGCGGTAACCAATGGTGTCAATCGGTCGACCTTCCATCTTTCCGGTCGAGCCATCGGGCTGAATATTCTGCGTGAATTCAAAGCCATGTGCTTCGCCACGGGGCTTGGGCACGATGAACAAACTCAAACCACGGTGAGTCTTTGAACGATCAGGATCAGTGCGTGCCAACAACATCAACACATCGGCACGACCAGCAAAGGTGCACCAGGTCTTCACGCCATTGATGACATAACCGGCTTCGCCATCGGCACCAACTGCAGGAGTTGCGGTGACTTTGAGACCAGCAACATCGCTGCCGTAGTCGGGTTCGGTGACTGCAACAGCGACCATGGTTTCGGCAGTGGCGAGCCTAGGTAACCAATATTCTTTCTGAGCCTCGGTGCCACCCTTGACCAAAGCGCGAGTCAAAATTTCTGGGCGAGTGATCAACGATCCACCGATACCCAAGCTTCCACGGCTGAGTTCTTCGGTTGCGACAACCATGGCGAGATATTCACCTTCGCCACCTTCAGAAAATCCGCCGTACTCGGCTGGCACTGAAAGTCCGAATGCACCCATTTCGGCAAGACCACTAATGATCTCTTCGGGAACGTCTTCGTTATAACGGTGCACATGTTCGGCGCGAGGCGCAATGACTTTGTCAGAGAACGAACGGAAGGTGTCTTGCACCATTTCAAAATCGCTGTCGAGGTGACGGGGGCCTTGAACATCAGCAAGAGACGCAACAAATTCAGGATCACGATAAATCGCGATGAATGGTGACGCGGCTGCCAACGGATTTAACTCAAGTCCCCACAATGCTTCGCGACCGATCAACCTAGTCATCAACTCGTGTGCCATGTCGGCAGTGAAGGCGCATGTGATCAGGCCTTCATGGTCGCCCTTGGCGCCGTAGTCCAGAAGTGAGCGGGCAGTTTCGACTGCCGAAGCCGCGTGCGCCAAGTCATATGCCAGCACCTGATGCTTGTCGGCTCCACCGATTTCTGCGAGTCGGCGCAGACCCTTGCCAACGGCTCGTGAAGCCAAATCAATGATTTCGTTGGCGGACTGCAGATCGGGGGTGACAGACGTTGTACTCATGGGCGAAACGCTACCTATGAATGCAGGCTCAGGTAGAAGCCAGAACCCGACTACTTGTGCCCATGTGAGGTGGTCAAGCGTCACGGCTAGTTTGAGACCCCTGATGTGTCAGGCTTGGAACATGTCAGCGGGCGAAGTAGCGAGAAATGTCTGTGTGTATTGCGGCTCAAGTTCGGGCAAAGGCCCCGAATACGCAGCCGAGGCGTTAGCGCTTGGTCAGGCGTTGGCGACCCAAAATCTGGGTTTGGTCTACGGCGGCGGGCGAGTTGGATTGATGGGGCTTGTTGCCGATTCAGTCCTTGATCACGGTGGGCAAGTTCATGGCATCATTCCGGAACATCTAGTGAAAGCTGAAACTGCTCACCAGGGTTTGACGAGTCTCGAAATGGTGGCCACCATGCATGAGCGCAAAGCTCGAATGGAAGAACTAGCGGTTGGTTTCATCGTGTTGCCAGGTGGGTTCGGTACTTTCGATGAAGTATTTGAAATCCTGACCTGGAATCAATTGGGGCTCATATCAAAGCCGGTGGTTTTTCTTGATGGCACTGGCTACTACGCGCCACTCTTTGATGCGTTTGATCACATGATCGCGGCCGGTTTCGTGAAAGAGAATTATCGGGTTCTTCTGAACCGAGCGACCACAGTTGAAGAAGCTGTTCGCATTGCTTCAAGTCCGGCCACAGTTGTTGAAGGAAAACTGATTGAACTTGACATCACCTCAAAGAAGACGATCACATCATGAATTCGTTAACACCATTTCGTCCTCAGCCAGATGGAGTGAATTGGCCGACCCATGAATGGCCCATTGCAACTCTCGATGCGTCGGTGAACCAAGTTGAACTGAATTCAGCGTTGGCATCGTTGTTTGATCACGGAGTCAATCCGCCTGCGGGTCAAGGTATTTCGCTTGCAACTCTTGTCGTGCATCGCGGCGCAATTGTCGTTGAACAATATGGCGTTCAACCCGACACTGCTTTTGGTCCTGGTGGTCCAGTTGATCAAGACACAACACTGATCTCATGGAGCATGGCCAAGAGCATGACGCAGGCGTTACTGTCGATCGTAATTAACGAACTGGGGATTGATGTTGATGCGCCAGTGGATATTGCCGAATGGGCACACGATGGGCGCAGTGAAATCACACTTCGTCAACTTTTGCAGATGCGTGATGGACTGGATTTTGTTGAGGATTACATAGTCGACGAATCTGGGAAATCAGTTTCTCATGTGATTGACATGTTGTTTGGTAGTGGTGCCGATGATGTTGCGACTTACGCGCGCTCGCGCCCTTTAAAAAATGCACCTGGCAGCCTCTGGTCGTATTCATCAGGAACGACCAACATCATTTGCAGTGTGCTGCGTCAACACATCAGAGGCGGAGACGTTGCTGAATTATTGAAGCAACGAATTTTCGACACGATCGGCATGGCCTCGGCTACGGCACGAGGTGACGCTGCTGGAAATTTCATCGGATCTTCGTATGTGTACGCGACCGCGCGAGATTTCGCCAAATTCGGATATTTGTACCTGCGTGGTGGCCAGTGGCAAAACGAACAGGTCATTCCGCGCGAATGGGTTGAAGCAGCGCGCGTCCAACATGCAACCGATGAAGAGAGTGGACACGGCTACGGATTGCAGTGGTGGATATGGAAATCGCTCGCTGGTTGCATGTCTGCTCAGGGTTATGAAGGTCAAAGAATCATTGTGATGCCCGATCGCGACTTGGTGGTGGTGCACCTTGGCAAATGGGTAGCAGATACTGCTCCCGCGCTCGACAACCATTTGTACGACCTGATTGAAGCCTTTCCTGTTGCCTGAAATGACCGGGTTCTCGGTGAGGACCTGCGAAAAATGCTAGAAAAGGTGTATGTCTGACGTGGTTGGGGGAGACCCAGGCGGGACCCCGGTACAACCCGAAGGATCCCACCAAATGCTTGATCCACGCCATCACGCTCGGCGTCGGGCCTTGGCTCGTGCCTTCAAAGTGTTCGCCACCTTGATCGTGGTGTATTTCTTGATTCTTAATATTCCGGGTTTGCGTAATGCCGTTGACCAACTGAGCGAAGTGAAGCCTGGCCTTTTAGTTCTCGGTCTAGTGCTTGAGCTCTTAGCCCTTTTCTGTTATTCGTTGATGACTCGGGCAGCACTTGGTCCGGTGGGTCACCACATGACGGCGCTTCATCTGTTTCGCATTCAATTGTCAACGCGTGCGTTATCAAGTTTAGTCCCAGGTGGAAGCGCTGCTGGTTCAGCCCTTGGCTACCGAATGATGGTTGCCTCTGGTGTTCCGGGACCTGATGCGGGATTCGCCCTTGCCACAGCGGGCTTGGCATCGGCGGTCGTTTTGAACTTCATCTTGTGGGCCGGACTCATCGTTTCAATTCCGCTGCGTGGTGTGAACCCGGTGTATGGAACAGCCGCGATTGCCGGAATCATTTTGATGGGTATTGCGGTTGCCATCATCTTTGGTCTGATTGAAGGTCAAGAGCGCTCGGAGAAAATTCTCAGGTCAGTTGCTCGTCGCCTACGACTCAACGAAGATCGTGCTGGTGAAGCAGTGCGTCATATCGGTGGTCGCATGCAGGAACTCGCGGCTGATCGTGCGCTGTTGCGGCGTTTAGTTTTCTGGGCATCCGCTAACTGGCTGATTGATGCGGCGGCACTGTGGGTTTTCCTACGAGCATTTGGCGGGTCGGTGCCCCTCGATGGTCTGATCGTTGCCTTCGGCTTGGCCAACGTGTTGGCAGCCATTCCTATAACTCCGGGCGGACTCGGAATTGTTGAGGGCACCTACGTGCCTGTCTTGGTCGGATTTGGTTTGCCTCGTGCGACCGCTGTCGTAGGTGTCGTGTCGTATCGCATCGCGCAATATTGGTTACCGATTCTGATCGGTGGTGTTTGCTACCTGTCGTTACGTATTGGACCTTGGGCAATTACCCGTAACAAGCTTGAACCTTTGCGTAATGTAGTGGCGACAATGTCAACTGGTGACGAAGACATCCTTGACTTCTCCGAACGTTTCCCAGCCAAAGAACGTACTGGTCAACTGC
The DNA here is from genome assembly GCA_937876415.1 of uncultured Actinomycetes bacterium. Taxonomy (GTDB): domain Bacteria; phylum Actinomycetota; class Acidimicrobiia; order Acidimicrobiales; family Ilumatobacteraceae; genus Casp-actino8. The sequence continues at coordinate 2,492 of CALEHE010000237.1, read as the reverse complement.
GTCAGCCCAGTGTTGAACAAATTCAGGCCTCTGAAATTCAAAATACCGAGAATCCACAAAGTCACGACTAGTTTTGGGGCATGACAGTTCACGAGCGCCCCTTTGGTCGATGCCTAGAAGATTTCACAATTGGCGATGTTTATCGTCACTGGCCCGGCAAGACCATTACTGAATATGACGATCATTTGTTTTGCATGATCACCATGAATCACCATCCTTTGCACACCAACGATTGGTTTGCGTCGAAGAGTGTTCAGGGTCGCAATGTTGTCGTGGGCAACTTGGTGTATTCGTTGGTTTTAGGTATGAGCGTGCCCGACGTCAGCGGCGCTGCTATCGCGAACCTCGAAGTTGAAACTCTGCAACATAAGTTCCCAACTTTTCATGGTGACACCATCCACGCCGAAACTCGCGTCCTCGACATTCAAGAAAGTAAGTCAAAGAATGATCGCGGCATCGTGACGGTTGAAACCAAAGGCTTTAATCAAGACGGCAAAGAAGTGTGTTACTTCCGTCGTCGTGTCATGGTTTGGAAGCGTGAATTCGCTCCCAGTCGCGAACGTCCGTACAACAGTGACACCGCGTGGGGCGAAGCCTGAGAGATATTTACTTGTGAGTGACCACAGCGGTCTTCACGAATCGATATTTACGTGGATTGCTCCGCGCTTACGTCAACTTCCGTGGCGTGATACTCGTGATCCGTGGCATGTGCTCGTGAGTGAAGTCATGTTGCAGCAAACGGGCGTGAATCGTGTCTTGCCTAAATGGTCAATGTTTATTTCTCAGTTTCCGACTGTGCATGAATGCTCGCAAGCACCACTTGGAGATGTGCTGAGGTTGTGGCAAGGGCTTGGATACCCGCGTCGCGCCAAGAATTTGCAGGCTGCGGCTCAAGTAGTTGTTGAACAACACAATGGCATCGTGCCGAACACGCTTGATGGGTTGCTTGCATTGCCCGGTGTTGGCCCGTACACCGCTCGCGCCGTTTTGGCTTTTGCCTTTGAAGAAGATGCTGCTGTTGTCGACACCAATATTGCGCGAGTGTTGGCGCGATTTCATGGTCAAACATTGAAAGCACGAGAAGCCCAAAAACTCGCCGATGAATGGGTTCCACAAGGCGAAGCGTGGCTGTGGAACCAAGCCCTCATGGATTTGGGTGCAACGATTTGTCGACCACAACCTTTGTGCGATGAATGCCCACTACAGGAAGATTGCGCATGGGGCGGTGAAGGTGTTGACCCAAGTGTGGGGTCGGCTGGCGTGAGCGTTGCTCAAGCAAAGTTTGAAGGTTCGGATCGCCAGGCACGAGGACGACTGATCAAGGCTTTGGGCGAATTTCCGGTTTTGCTCGTCGCCATTGCTGAAGTGATGGATCGACCAATTGACATTGCTCAACGCCTTGTGAACAACTTGCTGGATGAAGGACTCGTTGTGCGCGATGGAGACGAACTTCGTCTGCCGTAGTAACTGCAATTATGAGCGAGTAATTGCGGCAACAATTTCAGCGAGTGCGGCATCGGCATATGCCCGCATCTCTTCATCAGTTCGATCTTGTATCGGATGCGGGGTGAATACACGAGCGACATCGGGAAATCCGAGCGAACGTGATTGCGCGTCGGCGGCTGAAATGAATTCAGAGGAAGCGACGAATACACCAGGAATGCCCCGGCGTTCTAGATCAACGATGTCGTGCACACTGCACGACGTACAACTGCCTCAATCGGCAAGTGCTTCAATCACCACTTGGCAATTGATAGATATTTCGTGGCGTAAGTCAACCGGCGCCGGCTTAGTGAACGTGGGCTTTTTGTAACGCTTGACGTCAGCGCCCATTTCGGAGAGTCGTTCTTCGAGGCGATCAATGAAAACATCGCCACGGGCTTTGGAGATATCAAGCAAACCAACGGTGAGACCACGGAGCGATTCAGGTCGACCAACTCGTTCAACAGTTGAGGCACGACGTTCATTGGTCGGGTCTAGCACAACGCGATTGATTGAACTTGTCCCAGAAATTGTCCCAGAAATTGTCCCAGAAATTGTCATGGCAACACCTCTTTCGTCACTGGTTGGCTTCCAACGTCGCCGTTGGCCCATCCACCAATAATGGCAGAGAAAAGCCCCGCACCTCCGCCTGCATGCACAAGAAGTAGTCCGCCTGGTCGGAATTTAGGCAACGTCATGCCATTCAGACGCTCGGGGACGCCTTCGGCGATTCCGCCAGCACCTCTGATGAGTTCGCTGCCCGGAATCTGTAGGCGGGCGTGTATCTCTTCGAGAACTCGATCGCGATCCCAACCCGCTTCGGCATAGACGCGAGCGTGCTCGGGTCCCATCACCACGATCGCGTCAAAGGCCAAAACTGATTTGGGGTTGTGCAGTGTTCGTAAACATGCGGCAAATGTATTGGTCAGGCTTTCAGGGTCGCGCGCCAGTTGATCAACAACGCATCGTGGTCCTTCGCCTGGGAAAACGGTGACCGCATCAGCACTACG
>CALEHE010000236.1 GCA_937876415.1 uncultured Actinomycetes bacterium | reverse complement strand
GCTGGGGAGCAAGGAATCGAACCCTGAATAACAGAACCAGAATCTGCTGTGTTGCCAGTTACACCACTCCCCAATGAACCCGAAGGCTCATAAGAACCACAATGCTACGGGCGCAAGTGCGTTGGCAAAACCTGAAAACTACTCGCTAGAAAAGTTTCAGCCAGTAACGATTTAACCCAGCAAAGACTCGACTCGGTCAAAACCAAGAATTCGTCCCAACCCCACGCCTGCCGTTTCTTCAACGTGTCGTTTGAAGTTGGTCCAGCCCTGTACCGGACTCGTCGTGGTTGATGACGTGTAGGCCCGAAAGCCCAACTCTTCGGCCATCAAACGAATGCGCAGGCTGTGATACGGATCACTCACCAACACGACGGTGCCAATTCCCCGATCACGCGCCAATTCAGCAACATTCTGTAATGACTCCCACGATGAGCGACCAGTGTCTTCACCGATAATCACGCTGTCGGGGACGCCATTATTCACAAGGTAATTAGTTGACGATTCGGCCTCGGTGAAACGATCACCAGGCTGATTGCCACCCGTCACGAAGATCGTCGGCGCTACTCCCTCGTTCCAAAGTTCAATCACCTGATCAAGACGGGCTTGCAACTGAGGCGATGGACGACCGTCGTATTGTGCAGCACCCATCACCACAATCGCATCAACTTGTCCGCCGTGGTGACTACGCCCCGTTGACCACACCTGAAAGAGCGAGATCGCAAAGTACGCAACAACCAGCAACAGAAAAACTGCAACACAACCGAAGGCTCGTCGCCATCCGCCGCGTCGCCACCACTTCGGTGCTTTGAAAACACGACGTTGCAGGGTTGCAACAACAGTTCCTCCGACCGGAGTCTCATCGCGAGACACGTTCGGAGATTCGGCGCTCTCAGAACTCAATTCGGTCATGCCGACGCGAGTCGCTCCGCAGCCGCACGCAAGCGCTTCATCACTTGCTCTTCACCCATCAGTTCGAGTGCCTCAAACAATGGCGGCCCGATTGTGCGACCAGTAACTGCAACACGAATTGGCGCTTGTGCCTTACCCAGTTTCAAACCGCGGGCAGCACCAGTTGCTTCAATGCACAACTTCAACGAATCATGATTCCAATCAAGGCCAGTCGACAACGCAGCAATCGCGTCATTCAACATTTCAATACCGTCGGGCGAACCAAAAGTTTTCTTCCATGAATCGTCGTCGATAAACGGTTCATCTAAGAACAAGAAATCAACCAACATTGGTAATTCGGTCATTAAAACCAAGCGAGTTTGGGCCAATGGAGCCATCGCTCGAAACTTTTCTTCATCAAATTGCGCTGGTGTCCACGGAATATTCTCACCAACCAAAAATGGTTGTGCTGCTGCAAAGAATTCATCAGTCGACATTGCTCTGATGTATTCACCATTGAACGCAGCCAACTTTTTCAAGTCGAAAAATGCCGGCGAATGATTCACATCTTCTAAACGGAAGTCCCGTTCAATCGTTGACCATGGGACGATTTCGGTTTCACCCTGCGGAGCCCAACCAAGTGTCATCAAATAGTTGATCATTGCTTCGGGCAAGTAGCCCTCATCGCGGAATTGCTCAAGGGCAACCTTGTCGCGACGCTTTGATAATTTCTTGCGCTGTTCGTTGACGAGCACCGGAACGTGCGCCCACACTGGCGGCGTTTGACCAAGAGCATCCCAAATCATTTGCTGCTTTGGAGTGTTAGGCAAATGCTCTTCGGCCCGAA
>CALEHE010000235.1 GCA_937876415.1 uncultured Actinomycetes bacterium | reverse complement strand
TCAGAAAACTTCAGCGAAGATATCGCGCATCGCCTGCCACGAACGCATATCGGCATTTTTGTTGTACAGCACTCCGGGTCGTGAACCATCGGCTCCAGGGTTGGTGAAACTGTGCTGTGCACCCCCGTACACATTCATACGCCAGTCGGCTTTAGCGTCAGTCATTTCTTTTTCAAATGCAATGCGCTGATCGGGCGGAATCATTGGGTCATCTGCGCCGATGCACACTAAGACTTTTGCGGTGATCGCACCAGGAGCAACCTTGCTTGACGTGCTGAGGCCGGAGTGGAAGCCAACAATGGCGGCGAGGTCGGTTCCGGCACGAACGAGTTCGAGACACATCGTTCCGCCGAAGCAGTAACCAATTGCTGCGATACGAGAAGTGTCGACGCGGGGTTGGCTCAATAAAACATTGAGTCCAGCCTTCGCTCGCTTGAGTGTTTCATCAGGTGATGTGATGAGTGCCATCAATTTGGTCATCATGTCTTCAAGCGGCACCATCTTGCCACCGCCGTGATAGTCAAGAGCGAACGCCACAAAGCCAAGGGCTGCTAAACGATCTGCCTTGGTGAAAGTGTTTTCCGAAATTCCGGGGCCTTCATGGCATACCAAAACTCCTGGGGCTTTGTTGTCACCTTCGGGAAGCGCCAGGTAACCAATGTAAGTAACGCCTTCGAGTTCGTAACTGATGTGCTGTCCCATGATTTATCCTTCGTTGGGTAATGATGCAATGAGTTTTGGCAAGACGTGAGGCCAAGAACTGCGTAGACCGGGGTGCAAATCAAATCCCTCAACAGTTGACAATGCAACCCAACGCACTTCGTCACTTTCGTAGTTCGCTTCGTGGGCCCCGACATCGCCAGTGACATGAGCAATCACGGTGTCGTAGCGCCAGTTGCCATGGTCATCTGAATAGACATCTTTGACATCCAAGAAGCGCGGATCAATTCCGGCTTCTTCGTAAGATTCGCGAACAGCGGCCTCAATGGAGTTTTCGTGTGAATCAAGTGCGCCCCCAGGAATAGCCCAGGTGCCGCCGCCGTGAGTCCAGGCGGCACGGAGTTGCAGCAACACGTGTGGTTCACCCATATCGAAGCGCACCATCAATAATCCGGCTGCGCCATGGAGTCCCCAATGGCGATAGCCACAATTGCAAAATACCCAGCCGTCACCGTCACGTAAACCCATGATCAAGATGTTGGCACAGCAACGGGTGCTGAGCGATGCTCGGAACCCGCTAATGCCAACCCAAAAATGACAAGTAGCACCATCACAATTGCAGTTATCGAAAAGGTGGTGCCGCGCCCGAGGTGCTCGTAGCTCCATCCGGCAAATGTCGCGGCGATACCACCAGTGAGAGTTTGCAGGCCGCCGAGTAATCCTTGGGCCCCGGCCTGACGTTCAGCGGAAGCGGCTTGAGCGATTGCGACTCCCGAGCTCGTCACAGTGAAGCCGTCATTGATGATATGCAAAAGGAAGACTCCCATCATCAGGTACGGACTCGGCAGTAATCCGTACATGACCATGCACGCTCCACCGATGACGCTTCCGATCGCACCAACTCGGTAGGCACCTTTGTTTTGTGCGAGGCGGCCACCAATTGGACCGAGGAAAATCATGGGAAGCGCAAACAAACTCACTCCAGCGTTGGCCATCCATTCAGGTCCATCAAGATCATCCATCATGATTGACCACAGCGAATCAAAGGTTCCGATCATAAAGAACAATGAGATACCGATCAGTATTGCTCCCGATACTGCAGGAATCTTGAGTAAGTCAAACGCGAGACGTTCGGTAGGTCGATCTGAAAAGGAGGTTTCTGGAACTTCAACGCGGCTCAAGATGACGGTCACGACGAAAACTGCAGTGCTGATGATGACGAAGGGCGCAGCAATACCGATGGTGTCGACTGTTAATACTGAAATGACTGGTCCGAGCGCAAAACCAGCGATGTCAACGCTCAGCAACTTGCCAATATTGCCACCCAAATTTTCGGGGTCAGAAACGATCACAATTTTTCGTAGTGCAGGTAGTGACATACCGCCACCGATGCCCATCAGTAGACGGCCGATGAAGAGCAAGAAGAAGGTCTGGCCAAAAGCCATGAAAAGGCAGCCCACGATGACGGAAATGAAACCAGTCATCATCAAGGTCTTGGCACGACCGCGATCGGCTAATGGAGCGAGAGATACTTGGCTCACAAATGCGGAAAAGAAACCGGTTGCCAAAACAAAACCAAGTTGCGATTCGCTCAATCCGTACCGTTCGCGATAATCGTCGAGCATGGTGAACATCACACCATACGTTGATGACATCAATAGGGTCGCGAATTGAAGCGTACGAAAGAGTCGCTTCAAAGGCATAGAAAAGAATTCTAGGTCTTGATCAGTGTGACGTAGTCAGTGTGATGGTGCGTGTGACGGTGCGTGTGCAGCAATCAGGGCGTCAAGCGCGTCGGCGCTTAGCTCTTCAAGCGCCGAACATGAATGCAAGACCTCAACAACATATGCATCGGGATGATGGGCTGCGATTGACCTCCAGGCATGAGCACCTTGACGTTCGGCGTTTGCCTGAATGCGCAATTGGTCCCAAACGTTATATGGAGCGAATGCGTCGTAATAGGTCTGTGTTGCTTGAGGAAGCGGGGCAAGAAGTTCGTCGCGTAACGATTCATCAAGAGCAAATGCTCCTTCAATACGATTCGCAATTTCGTCTTCGCTTTCTGCGCACTCAAGGAGAACAGCGGCATGTGCGGGAAGTTGTTCAGCCCAAACTCGATAACGATTGGCAGCACCGCGTTCGAGCAATGCCAAGAATCGTGGACGAGTACCATCGGGAACTTTCGAGATAAATGGACTCAGTAACTCGCCAAATCTGGGGATCTCCAACGCTGTCATACCTAAACCTTAGAGCAGTTAGGGTTGGAATATGCCAATCAAAGCCCAACCTTTGACCGGAGTTTTTGCCGCTGAAGTTTCAGGAATCGATCTTGCCAGTCTGAGCGATCCTGATCTTGCAGAATTGCGGGCCGTGATCTGCGAGCATGAAGTCTTAGTGGTGCGTGGTCAGTCCTTAGAACCGGCACAACAGAGCGCTTTTTCTCGTCGTCTTGGACCATTTGGCGAGGTCCCCTTCATCGCGACGATGGAGGAATTCCCCGAGGTGATTCGGGTTGTCAAAGAGGCCGACGAAGGATCTGCCTTCAATTTTGGTGGGGCGTGGCACTCGGACTTCTCGTTTCAAGCAGAGCCTCCATCGTTCACAATCCTGTCGGCAGTTGATGTCCCGACTTGGGGTGGCGACACATGTTTTGCGTCAATGACGGCGGCGTGGAACGGCCTCCATGCGCCCATGCAAGATCGTCTGCGTGAATTGAATGCTGTTCATTCTGCGCGCGATGCATACTCACCAAAAATGCAGGCACTGCACACCGGGATGAGTGGCATGAACATTGTGTGCGATGAGTCGGCCAACGAAAGTCAGGTTCACCCATTGGTGCCGCGACATGCCGAAACTCGTCGGGAAGTTTTGTACTTCAATCGAGCGTACGTGCGCGATATTGAGCACATGCCACACGATGAAGCGCAGTCGCTGATGTCGTTTTTGCATTTACATACAACCGACGTGAAATTTATGTATCGCCATCGGTGGCAGGCAGGAGACGTTGTGATTTGGGACAACCGCTCAACACAACACGTCGCGTTGAACGACTATGCGGGATTTCGTCGTGAGTTACGACGAACGACAATTGCTGGTGGATCACCGCAACGGTGACTATTCACTATTAACTACCAGTATCTATTAACTACCAGCTTCCGCCGCCGCCACCACCAAAGCCGCCACCGCCGCCACTGAAGCCTCCTCCAGAACTGAAACCGCTCGAGTTTTCTGTACGAATTGGGGTGTACGCGGTTGTCGTCGCGTTGTCCCAAATTCGCTGTTGCGGCAGCGTGGCAAACAACAAAGGTGACGTGCTCATATTCCATTGCTCGAGTTGTGCCTGTGGCATGGCATTGACCCATGAGGTCACTGCGTTAAAGGCCACTGCATATCCCATGTACTCACGCATTAGTCCCATACGTTCGGCGGCCTGAGCATGAGCTGCTTCACTTTCGCGGAAGAAGCGTTCAAAACCTTCGGCACGTACTGCAGCGCCGAGACCGCGACTCGTGAACGAACCGATCTGACCGGAATGACTGAGACGTCCATAAGCGAGGACAACTGCACTAATGAATATCGCCCCCGCTGGAAGGAAGAAGTTGAGGGTGTTCGAACCTGAGCCAACCCCAGCAACAAAGATCGCAACAATAATGAGCATGACAATGAATACGGCGCGAGCCAGAAGTTTTCCACTTCGAGAGATGGATCCAGCAGTCAATGTTTTGTCGGTGAGTAAGCCGAGGCTGCGAAGTTGTTCATCAACTTCTTGGACGTAGGTCTTTACCTTTGCTGAAAGTGCAGGGTTTCTCTGTGAAAGTGCAGCCTCTTTTTGGTCGCCGAGCAGTGCGTTCAGCAAGGTGAGTTCGTAACTCTTCACCTGACGCGGCGGCTGATCAATACGGGCAACGACCCATACCTCATTGACTTGGGTGAGCGAGATCACTCCATCGGCAGCAAGGTCAACCAACGTTGAAGCCAGCATGCGACTCACGTTGACTTTGCTGCCTTCTTTTATTCGCAAGAGGCAAGCGGGGTCTAAGTTCACCGGTGGGACAAATTCAACGGGCATGTCCTGTGAGGTAGTGGTTGGCACTATTGATAGTGAGCCCGGCGGTGGCGGTGGCAAAATTGTTCGTTGCATGCGATCTGCGAGATCAAGAGACATGGGGCCAGAGAAAGTTTCGGTAATTCCAGCAATCGCCATTGCGCGTTGGCGACGGTAACGCGTGAGGTTGATCAAGATTGCTCCGACAAGTGCGAGATACATCAATACAATCGCAATCACTGCTGTTGGAACTGCTTGTGATCGGTCGATCAATGTTGGCGTTGCGTCAAATGCAGAGCTCGGAAAGTCAATTTCGACAGTGAATGCGCTATTGGGTGCGAGGTTGCTGGCTGAGAATCTTGCGCCGTCAGGGGTCACTGTGTTTTCGCTGCAAGGATTCTGCGTATTCATTGCCCCTTGATAGCAACGGGTGTCAAGAGGGCGACTTGGTCCAACCACTGTGTAGGTCAACGAATCAATGCCTTGGCGCCAATCAGTAATGGCATCAAGCGGCAACGTAGCAGTATCGCCATTGATCACAAGTACATCCTCAATTTGGTAACTGAGCTCGTAGGTGTGGGCATTAGTGATGGTGATCTCAGGGTCGCCAATTCGTACATTGACAGCGCCACCCAAATCGGAAATTTCGAGTAAATCGGGCGTTCCTTCAGACGTTGCTATTTGCATGGCACGAATAACGCGGCTTCCTAATCCGTTGTACTGAATAGGGATAGATCTTTCGATGCCGCGCCGATCGGTACGGAAGACTTGAGTGATCTTTTCGGTGATGACGACGGAATGATCGGGTTGAATCTGCGCGATGACATCAAATGAACGCGTTGTATCTTCGCCCATCAAATTTTCAGCAGAATCAAGGTCTGCGCCAGTTGGCTCGGCTTCAGGTTGCTCGAGCGAAGGCCCTGTTGACCTATCAATGAGGTTCACCAGGTTTGGGTTAAAAACTGTCGGGGTGAGGAAAATCAACGATGGGGGCACCAAAGCCAAGATCAGAAAAAGAAGGTGCCAATGAGACCATCGTCGTGTCATATGTTGACTATAGATGGCGACTATAGATGTGCATATGAGTTCAAAAAATGTGGAGCGATGTGGATGGGGATCAGGACCCGGATTGATGTCGCACTATCACGACACCGAATGGGGGTTTCCTACTGCCGACAATTCGCGACTCTTTGAGAAATTATGTCTTGAGGGTTTTCAGAGTGGTTTGTCGTGGAGCACGATTCTGAATAAGCGAGAGGATTTTCGGCGGGGCTTCAAGAATTTCGATATCAATAAAGTCTCTCGCTTCACTCAAGCCGATATTGAGCGATTGATGGGCGATGCCTCGATTGTCCGCCATCGAGGCAAGATTGAGTCCACGATCAATAATGCTCAACGTTGCCGTGAGCTGATCAAAGAGTGCGGGTCGTTAGGTAGATACATCTGGCAATTTGAGCCGTCGCCATCATCGCGACCAAAGCGACCCACCGCGGCTGATGTGTCTTCCTTTGTGACCTCTCCAGAATCAATCGCCTTATCAAAAGATCTGAAAAAGCGCGGGTGGAGTTTCGTTGGCCCAACGACGATGTACGCCTTTATGCAGTCAATGGGACTGGTGAATGATCATCATGTGGGCTGCTTTGTCTGGAAACAAGTTGAAGGCGCTCGCCGCTCGTTCGAACGTCCGGTTTGACTAGATGGTCACCGTCACAATCGTTTGCCACCCACTCATTGGTCTGATCTGAGAAACTATTACCTGTGAGTGATCAAATCGATACCCGAACTGCGTGGCTCAGTCCAGATTTGCTGGCCTCGGTTCGTGCCAATGTGCCTCTCGTATACGTCGATGCCATCCCCGTACGTGTGGACGAATCTGGTCGCGTGACCCAGGTGGGTCTGTTGCTCCGAGTTGCTTCTGATGGATCGATTAGCCGCATGTTGGTGTCAGGGCGAGTGTTGTACGGCGAACGTGTCCGCGATGCTCTCATTCGTCATCTTGAAAAAGACTTGGGGCCGCTTGCGTTACCGAAAGTGCCCACTAACCCTGCGCCATTCACAATCGCCGAGTATTTCCCCGATCCCGACATCAGTGGTTTTGTCGACCCCCGTCATCACGCGGTGAGTCTTGCTTACGTGGTTCCGGTTTCAGGCGATTGCACTCCAACCCAGCAAGCACTTGATTTGGCATGGTTCACACCGGCCGAAGCGGCCTCGGCCAAGATTGCGGCCGATATGACAGGTGGGCAAGATCGGCTTCTGCGTTTGGGTCTTGCTCACGTGGGCGAACTTCCGTAAGTAGATTTTACATTACGGGCCGATTTTACTTGACGGTTCGTTTCTTACGTACGCGGCGAGCAGTTTTGTCAGTCGTCAGGTGTGAAACCACTTTGGTCTGATCGTCAACGTCAATAGTGATTCCATCGGCATCAATATCTTCGGGTTCGCCTGATGCTTCCCAGATCACTGCACCTTCGTCTTTGGGTTTACGTCCCAGTACTTTGTCGACTCCGAGCATGGCGCTAAAGACCATCGCGCCGATTGTCCCGTGGCGAGCCCGTGCTCGGTCGAGTTGATTCTGAATTGAGTCGGTCGGATCAATGGGAGCAATAGGTTCAGAGTCGTCGGGCTCGTTTTGGCTCATGCACAAATACCGTATCGGTTTTTCTGCAGTATGCCCATCTAGGGGACTTGGGTGTTTTATTCTCTGTATATGGCGCTGCGTGGAAAGACAAACCATACGGTGGCTGCCATGCGCACAGCACTCATAGGACTTCCTACTTTGCGTTTTGATGCCATGTCAACGATCGGCCCGGCTCCGGTCGAAAGAAGTGTGATCGAAAGTATCACCGTCAAAGGTCGCGAAATATTGGTGCAGTGGGACGACGGTATTGTGTTGTCGACTGCATTGCGATTCAGTGGTGAGTGGCATCTGTATCGCTCTGATGAAATGTGGCGAAAAGAAACGTACCGAGCCCGCGTCGTGATTGAAGTAGACGGTTGGGTCGCGGTGTGCTTTGACGCTCCGATAGTTGAAACGTACCGTCAACCCGATCGCAAGCGGCACCCGCAATCGGGCGGTGTCGGTCCCAATATTTCTCAGCCAAAAACCGATCTGTCTGGCTGCACGCAACGGTTACTTGATTACCGTTACGCCGATGCGATGATCGCTGATGTATTGATGGATGAATCAGTCGTCAGTGGTGTAGGAAATGTTGCTCGTAGCGAGGCGTTATGGGCAGTGGGTTTGAGTCCGTACGCGAAGATGGCCGATCTTTCCTACGAAGACTGCGCTGTGCTGGTTGAAACTGCGTCAAGAATCGTTCAAAGCGATCACGAAACGTCACCTGCCGTATACGGGCGTAATGGCCAGCAATGTGCTCGGTGCCGCGGAACTATTGAGTTCAAAATCATCGGATATCCGCGTCGCAATTTGTATTGGTGCCCGGAATGCCAAGGTCGGCTAGATCGACGACTCATTCCGAACAATCTTCTGCAGGGGGACCATACGCCCAGTCATCCGGCTGAATTGTTGTACTTATCTGATGCGGTCGCGGCGCGTAGACGCCGCGTCATCTTTGATGATTTAGATCAGCTCGGCTAAATCACTGCAGATTTAGGCCCGACCCATCACCTTGTCAATCATGATCTCAATGACGACCCGATCTTCGCGAACTTTTGGTTGGCGATAACGACCTGCGTAAGCCTCAACTGCTTGGGCGACGACGTCGGCCTCGGTGCGCAAGCGGACGGTTCCTTCAATGGTGATCCAACGCCCACGATCAACTTGGCTCACAACGGCTCGCCCACCCTGAGCAGCGTGACGTGCCTTCATTGATTTTGCAAATGTGATGACCCGCACCAGGTTCTGGTCTAGATCGTATGTAAACCCGACAGGCACAACGTGGGGTGAACCATCGGCCCGCAAAGTGGTCAAGGTAGCCAGGATGTTCTCGCGGACAAACTCAATCTGTGTTGGTGTGAGTGATGGTCGGTCAATACTCATGATGCGCTACTAGTTAGTTGCAATGGCGTCAAGAACATCAAGCTTGGCCGCACGTCGGGCTGGGAAGATCGCTGCGAAAATACCGACAACGACTGATGCAATCAAAATGTTTACGATGGTATTGAACGGAATCACAGTGCTCGTCACGAATGAATTGGGGAGTGCAAGTGAAACCGAAACTCCCAGGGGAATGCCGACCACAATTCCGAGTGTTGCACCGAAAACCGAAACGATGATCGCTTCCCAACGCACCGAGCGCTTCAAATGGCGACGACTCATACCAACGGCGCGTAGCAGGCCGAACTCGCGGGTGCGTTCAAATACTGAGAGTGCCATGGTGTTGGCAATTCCGAGTACTGCGATGAAGATGGCAAAAATCAACAGACCGTACACAATGGCTAGTAACTGATTGAGTTGATCTTCTTGGCTCTTTTGGAACTCGGCCTGATCTTGAACTTCGGCACTCGGGAAATCGGCCGCGACTGTGTCTACTGCAGCGCGGGCATCTTCAATGGGGACGCCCTCTGCTATGTCTGCACCGATAAAGAAGTCAACAGGCGTCGCCGAAGATACGGCGGCGAGAGTATCCAAACTGATGAGCCAGTTTCCGGCGACTGAAGAGTCACCATAAATTGCGCCTACTTTGAGTGTTGATTTGGTGCCGTTTTGCCAGGTGATGTCAACGGGATCGCCAACGTCGACGTTGAGGTCTCGCGCCGGATCTGTGTACAACAAGATGGCGCCTTCATCGAGACTGTCAATTGAACCCTTTTGAATATCGATGTCAACGAGGTCGCCCATTTCTGGCTTGACTGCGCCGATTTGCTTTTCTTCATCGTTGATGAGTGCTTGGGTGGCGCGAAACGGACTGACCGAACCAAGCTCGGGAAGTTCAGCGAGTCGTTCAGCAAAAGCAACTGGTAACCCTTGGAAACTCATATTGGTGACAAAGAAGTCGGCGGTGACTGATGCCTGCAGTTGATCAGTGAATGATTTCTTCACCGAAGCGGCAACAACTGAAACCGTGCTGACTAATGCGAGGCCAACCATTAAGGCCGAAGCAGTTGACGCGGTTCGGCGGGGAGTGCGTTGAGCATTGCGACTGGCCAGGCGACCCGGAACTGATCGAGTCATGGGTCGAAGGGGGAAAGGCAGAATTCGACTGATGGCACGGCTCACGGGCGCGGCGACTGTAGTAGACAAACTGGCCACACCGAGGAAGAGCAGTACCGCACCTACGGCAGAACCGCCGAGTGTTCCAGCAGTTCCTCCAGGTTGCACGAAGAGGCCGACGCTGAACAATGCGATACCAGCGAACAAGGTGACCATGCCCACAACGAGACGCTTACTGCGCTGTAACGCGGAGAACCCAAGTTCGGGGCGCATCGCCGCGACAGGTGGGATGCGCCCAGCGCGTAAGGCTGGAACAATCGCCGCAGCGACAGTGACACCGATGCCGATAAAGACCGACAACATAATGGTGCGGCTCGAAATGAGTAAGTCGGCTGCGGGGAAAGCCGCGCCGGCTGCATTGAATAATGCAGTGATTCCCTTGGCAACACCAAGTCCACCAAGAAGTCCAAGCACAGTCGCGATGATTCCAACGACTAAACCTTCACCGACGATCATCTGATGAATTTGTCGAGTACTGGCACCAACTGCTCGCAAGAGTGCCAGTTCGCGTAAACGTTGGCTGACGATAATGGCAAAGGTATTAAAGATTAAGAACGCACTCACAAATAGTGAAATAGCGGCGAAACCCAAAAGCACCTTGCCGAAGATGTCAATGATCTCGTTAATGGCTCCGGCAGTTTCTTTTGCTGATTGTTCGCCGGGGATGACTTCGTATGCGTCAGCCAGTACATCAGCAATTGCTCGTTGAACATCATCACGTGAAGCTTCGGGAGTAACACCAACGTAGATGCTGTCGGCCTTATTGTCGGCACCTAAGAATTCATTAGCGGTCACCGGATCAAACGCACTCACGCTTGCTCCACCGCCACCTGATGTAGAACCGGTTCCGGTAAGACCGACCAAAACGAAATCATCTTTTCCGGTTGGTCCAACAATGGTCACGGTGTCGCCGATGACAAAACCGGCCCATTCCGCTGACGCTTTGTCGATGGCAACCTCGCCAGCCTTGGCGGGGATGGCACCTTCAAGAAGGGTGCGACCGTCAAGCCCGTCGGGCCCATTCCAACTGATACCGAATGCTGGACCAGATGTTTGTAACGGGTCGCCATTTTCTTTGATGATTGTTGATTCGCGGATGATGTTTGCTTCCACGAGGCGAACACCATCAATGCCCTCAATATCTTCGATGATTGAAACGGGCACGGGGTCACGTTGTGCTCGTGCGGCATCACCGAATGCAATCGTTGAACGAATTTCTAAGTCAACGTCACCGCGCAGTTCTTCAAACAAGTTATTGATTGCGCCTTTCACACTGTCGGTGAGAATGAAAGCGCCCGAGACGAAAGCAACGCCACTGACGACAGCAAGAATGGTTAGGAGAATTCTAAATTTTCGCGCGAGTACACCGCGCAATGTGAGTCGAACAACGGGGGATGACATCATCAACTTCCGAGACGCTTCATGCGGTCTAGAACGATTTCGGCAGTTGGGTTTTCAACTTCGTCAACAACTTTTCCGTCGGCCAAGAAGATCACTCGATCGGCATACCCTGCGGCGACCGGATCGTGGGTCACCATCACAATGGTTTGACCTAAGTCGGTGACAGCGTGCTTCATGAAGGCCAAAATCTCGGCTCCTGTTTTGCTGTCAAGGTTTCCGGTTGGCTCATCCGCAAAAATGATTTGTGGGCGACTGGCCAGCGCGCGAGCAACAGCGACACGTTGTTGCTGTCCGCCTGATAACTCACTCGGACGATGGCTTAAGCGATTGCGCAAATTCATTTTGTCGATGACGGTGTCGAGCCATTCTTGGTCGGGCTTGATTCCGCCTAAGTCCAGGGGCAGTGTGATGTTTTCTAATGCAGTCAACGTAGGAATCAAGTTGTACGCCTGAAAGATGAAGCCAACCTTTTCGCGCCGGAGCGATGTGAGTTTCTTGTCATCAAGTTGTGCAAGATCGGTATCGCCGATGATGACGCGACCACTCGTGAGCGAATCAAGGCCGGCGAGGCAGTGCATCAATGTGCTCTTGCCTGAACCAGATGGTCCCATGATCGCGGTGAATTGACCGAGTGCGAAATCAACAGTGACGTCATCGAGGGCACGAACTTCGCTGTCGTCTTTTCCGTAGATCTTGGACGCATTGATGGCGCCAGCAGCAGCCGAAGTTGAAACTTGAGTCATACCTCTATTCTGCCTATGATTTTGCTCATATATGACGCGTGTCTTAGGGTGACTTCGTGCACGCTTCGGGCTTGATTATTGGTCGTTTTGACCCGCCTCATTTGGGGCATTCGTACATGATCAAATGGGCACAAGACCATTGTGAACAGTTGGTGGTTTTTGTGAATACCAAATCAGGCGAAGCCGCTCCTGGTCATCTGCGGGCGCAATGGCTACAAGATCTGCACCCAAATGTGACGGTTGTACAGGTTGAACATAACTTGCTCAACGATTGGGACGATCAAGAGCTGTGGGCAAAGTGGATTGATTTACTGCGTTCAAAATGGCCCTTAGCCAACGGCCCCGAAGTCGTCGTGTCGAGCGACTTCTATATTTCTGAACTTGCTCAGCGCTTGGGGGCTGAGGCTTTAGTGTGCGACCCCGAGCGGACGAATGTGCCGATTAGCGCAACGCTGATACGCAACGACCCAGCCACTCACCTTGAGCGCTTAGCGCCGTCGGTTCGCGACTGGGTCGAACGAAACTGGTTAACGAGTTAATTATTTGTTGGGTTGGGGCAAAACTCGCAAGTACGGCTTCACGGTCGTCCAGCCCTGTGGGAATAAAGTCTTGGCTTCATCATCAGAAACTGCGGCACCAATGATGACATCGCCACCGTCGGTCCAGTTGGCCGGGGTGGCAACCTTGTACTTGGCGGTCAACTGCAATGAGTCAATGACTCGGAGAATTTCATCAAAGTTGCGACCCGTTGAAGCGGGGTAGGTGATGGTGAGCTTGATCTTCTTGTCGGCACCGATGACGAACACGCTGCGCACGGTCGTGGTGTCATTCGCATTTGGGTGAATCATGTCGTACAAATCGGAGACCTTGCGATCGGTGTCGCCGATCATCGGGAAGTTCACTGGGGTTCCCTGGGTTTCGCCAATGTCGCCTTCCCACTTGACGTGGCTTTCAACTGAGTCAACGGACAGGCCGATGACCTTGACGTTGCGCTTGTCGAATTCGGGCTTGATCTTGGCGACATAACCAAGTTCGGTGGTGCACACCGGGGTGAAGTCTTTGGGGTGGCTGAACAAGACGCCCCATGAATCGCCAAGCCAGTCGTGGAAACTGATGGTTCCTTGGGTGGTTTCGGCGGTGAAATCGGGGGCGGTATCTCCGAGACGAACAGTCATGGTGAATCTCCTAGGTTGTGGCTCGGATTGTCCGAGCAGATGACAAAAATGACTCTATGGGCAATTCCCGACAAAACCACTCGGGAATTGATTTTGGAGTCGGCCAGGTCCGAGATTGGCGTAATGTCGCAGCATGACGATTGATCATGTTGCCACCGACAAACTTCTCACTACTACTCGCTCAGTACGTAAGCGACTCGATCTCACTCGCGAGGTTGAACCCCAGGTGATTCAGGACTGTATTGACATTGCGATGCAGGCTCCCACCGGAACGAACGCTCAGAACTGGGCCTTTGTGGTGATCACCGACCCCGCCAAGAAGAAGTTCATCGCCGATGCATACCGCAATGGTGGCGAAATGATGGCTGGTTCGGGTTATCCGCCGCCGCTCGAGCCTGGCGATCCACGCGAACACGTGATGCCCAAAGTGATGGAGTCGGCGGGCTACCTCGGCGAAATTCTTGAGCAAGTTCCGGTGTTCGTGATTGCTTGTGTGCGTGGCCGAGTTGAGTCGGTGCCAATGGTGATCGCTCAAGCCAGCACGTACGGATCAATTCTTCCTGCGGCGTGGAGTTTCATGTTGGCTCTGCGCTCCCGCGGTCTTGGAACTGCCTGGACCACGATTCACTTGTTCCAGGAAAAACCCATTTCTGAACTATTGGGTATTCCCGATGATTGGACTCAGACAGTTCTCTTTCCAGTTGCGTATTACACCGGTGATGATTTCAAGCCAGCTCATCGTTTGCCGTCAGACACCATGACTCACTGGGACTCGTGGGGGACGCACCGTTGAGCGTCAAAGTTGAGCCAACGCTCATTGGCGAACATCTTGCCGGTCGCGAGTTTGTGTATTTGATTACTAACAACAGCGAGCGTTCGCATGTCGTTGCGCTGCGTCCTGAATTGAACAATGACATCGCTCGGTTCTCAAATACCGGCCGAACGCCTCTGGCAAATGTTGCTGCGAATAGTTCAGTGACACTCACGTGGCCGCCGTGTGATTCGACGCAGACTCATGAGCATGCCAAGTATTCGGTGGTCGCCGACGGCATTGCTCATCTTGATGGTGACATCATCGTGGTGACGATCACCAACGCTGTTTTACATCGCCCTGCATAGAACTGTGCATAGGGTTATGCGGCAGTGGTGACGTAACCGTTGACATCAACCAAAATGTTGGCGATGCCGTAGACGTAAAAGCACACCGTGCCACGCGCCGATACTGGAGCGATCACTGCGTTGGGGACTACTTGTCCGGCAACGAAGTTGAGGTTTGATGCATTGGGCCGACTGTCGCACGGATACACCGTGACATAACCGCCATACGGCGATGTTGAAATTCCGAGTGCCGTGACATTCAGTGACACTGCAGTCACTCCGCTCGCCGGAATCCCCGAAGTTCCAGCAATTGTGACTTCGAGTGGCGTGCCGGTTCCAGCAATGTCACCAATCGATTGAGCGGCAATTCCGCCTGTTCCCGAACGAGTATCGGTGATGCGATTGGGAGTGATCGGCGAGTAGCCAAGTCCGGATTCAAAGTTTCCATTGATGTCAACAATGATGTCGGCTTGACCATAGACGTAGAAGCAGACCGTTCCAGTCGCAGATAGTGGAGTGAGCACGGCGTTGGGAATCGTTTTTCCAGAAACAAAGTTCAAGCTTGAGACATTTGGACGGGTGCCACATGGATACACGCTCACATAACCGCCGGCATCTGAAGCGACGGTGTTAGTGATCGTCACATTCATTGACACAGCGGTCACTCCAGATGAAGGAACTCCATTTTGACCAAGAACGAGAACTTCAAGTGGTGCGCCGCCGCCATCAAGTTGACCGACTTTTTGTGCGGGTACGCCACCCAATCCAGAGCGAGTATCGAAGAGTCGCGATGGTGCGGTGGGATTGAATCCATTGCCGTCTAAGAGCGATCCGTTGATGTCGGCGATGATGTCAACCGCAACATTGCTATAGAAACACAGCGTTCCAGAATTAGACAGTCGAGCAACCACAGCGTTCGGGACAGTGTCGCCCGCATCAAAGTTGAGGCTGGAAATTTCTGGACGATTTCCGCATGGATACACCGTGATGTAACCAGTGCCAGATGCGTTCGTTGCGGTGATGTTGAGAGAAACAGCGCTGACGCCTGTAGGCGCGATGTTGTTTTTGCCAGCGATCTGAACTTCGAGGATGTAGTCGCCACCAACTTGACGGATAGGGACTCCACCTTCGCCATTGCGGGTATCAAAAATACGTTGTGGGCTGATTGATTTCATCGTGGCCGGTGATGCTTCAGTCTCAAGGCTTGCCCCCGCAACCATCAGCAAACGATTGGGAGTGTTAGTTCTCGCATCGGTCACGATTCCGGTAGTTGCATCAGAGGTGAGGACAGTAGCGATATTGGCGGGACTGAAACTAGGAAATGCGGTCAGGGCAATCGCGGCGGCACCTGTTACATGGGGAGCAGCCATTGAGGTGCCGCTTTTCGTGGCGTAGTCATCGGTTGGGTCAATGCTTGCGCCCTTAATGTCAGAGCCGGGCGCAAAGATATCGACGCATGAACCATAGTTTGAGAAGAAGGATCGTGAATCGTCAATGTCCGTCGCGGCGACAGTGATTGCAGCAGGAACTCGTGCGGGAGAATATTGACAGGCATCGTGTTGGGCGTCGTCAATGTCGTCACCGTCGTTGCCGGCTGCGACGACGACAACGAAGCCTTTGTCAATTAAAGAATTGATGGCACTATCAAGCAAAGCACTAGGTGAAGCGCCAAGGCTCAAATTGACAACTGCCCGTTTCCCGTTTAGAGGGTATGAAGCGACGTAATCAAGTCCGGCAATGACTGTTGAGTTATTGCCCGATCCAAAACAACCAAGCACGCGTACCGGAACCACATCGGCACTGGTGGCGACTCCATACGAAGTACCGGCCGCGGTTGAGGCAACATGGGTGCCATGGCCCTGGCAGTCATTGGTTCCTTGACCATCGCTGATTGAAGTAAATCCGCTTTTAAGTCGGCCAGTGAATTCACTAGAACTGGCAATGCCAGTGTCAACGATAAAGACAATGGCATTGTCACCGCGGTTAGTTGTTGAGAACAGTCCATCAAGAACCGCCGATGCTTGATCAATGCGGTCAATTCCCCACGAAAAAGTTGAGGTAGTGATCCTGGTGATGGTTCGCGGAGTCACGCTATTTGACGGGGCCGATGGCGGACTGTTGCCACTGCTATTT
Source organism: uncultured Actinomycetes bacterium (assembly GCA_937876415.1). Classification (GTDB taxonomy): domain Bacteria; phylum Actinomycetota; class Acidimicrobiia; order Acidimicrobiales; family Ilumatobacteraceae; genus Casp-actino8. Next base: position 473 of record CALEHE010000235.1, on the reverse strand, counting down.
TCAGCAACCACGGTGAACGTGTACGCGGTACCATTCACAAGGTTGTTCACAGTGCACGTCAATGGACCTTGCGACCATACGCACGTTTGTCCGCCTGGAGAAGCAGTGACCGTGTACTTGGTAACTGGGTGCGTCGGATTAGCGGGGGCATCCCACAAAACTTCGATCTGTTGACTACGCGAAGAGATCGCGCGCACGTTGGTTGGAGCGGTGGGTGGCAGTGGCAACTTCAAGTCCCAATTCAAAGTGAGATTGCCAGTTGCATTGCCGTAGCCATCAACGGCAATGTGGTATGTCTGACCAGCAACCGCCGCAAATGACACTGCACTCGTTTGATTCGTCTTCGTGTCATCGTTAGAAGCAACAACGGTTAAGGCGTTGAGAGAACTTCCTGAGTAAACCGCCAGCAGTGTGTCAAAGTTGGAACCCGCAGTACTGATATCAATTTGTCCACTCGCTGGTGCGGTGTAGTT
>CALEHE010000234.1 GCA_937876415.1 uncultured Actinomycetes bacterium | reverse complement strand
GCAACAACGCCAGCAGTAACAACTTCGCCAGCGGCAAGTATCACTCCGACCACTACCCCACAAAGTGTTCGATCTGTCTCGATATCAACTACCAATCTTGACTTTGCTCGTCGTGTAACTGCTTCATTGACACTGACCAACAACAATGAAGGCTCCATCAATTGGCTCCTCAAAGAGACGTCGGGCTACTTCACATTTGTCCCGTCTTTTGGCTCGCTCGCTGCTGGGGCAACTCAAACTGTTTCAGTCACCTTTGCCCGCACTGCGGCCAGCGGTCTTGATGAGGGAGAGTTCAGCTTCCCCGCGACAGCCTCCACCAGCGGTGCCGCTGATTCTGCGCTGACTCTCTCCGGCATCGTTGGCCGCCCGCCGATAATCGCAAACTTCACTCCCAGGTTTGCCGGAATTACGTGTTCAGTCCTCAACATTCAGGTACCGATCACCGACGAAAGCCCCATTGCGAGCGTCCAAGCAAAAATCACATACTTCGACTCTCAAAATCTGCAATCATCACCGCCTTTCCCCAGACCATTGAATGATTCAGGCAAGGGCTCGTGGGTGACATCGTGGTCAGACGTTCCGGCCACGACAACTCGGGTGATTGTCAAGGTAACCGCCACCGACTCATATGGGTTTTTGGCGACCTACGAATCCGAGGCGAACCGTACAAATGGTTGCTAAAGCGCAGGTCAGGGGCTTGCAAGGGGTCACTAAGTGACCCGACGGTAGCATTGGCAAGCATGTCTGACGCCCGCGACCCCAATGGGCCATTAAAGATCGCTTACCTCACCTATCGCGGCAAACCCCATGTCGGTGGTCAAGGCGTCTATACCCGTCACCTCACTAAAGCACTTGTTGACCTTGGCCATAGCGTCGAAGTCTTCGGCGGTCAGCCGTATCCGATCGTGGACGACCGCATCAAACTCACCAAGTTGCCAAGCCTCGACCTCATCAACGACCACTATCCCTTCCGCTTCCCCGCCATCTGGGAACTCAAGACTCGCGAAGATTTCTACGAACTTGGTCTTTTCCTGACCGGTACATTTGGCGAACCCGCGGCATTCAGTGCTCGTGTCAAGCGCCACCTCGCTCAGCGCACCGGTGAGTTTGATCTTGTACATGACAATCAATGCCTCGGATATGGCATCTTGTCGCTCGAAAAACTGATTCCCACAATTGTCACGTTGCACCATCCCATTACTCGCGACCGTGCACTCGAAATGGAACATGCTCCGAACTGGTACAAAAAGTTTGGTGTGTCACGTTTTTATTCATTCGTTGAAATGCAAGGTCGCGTGGCGAGTCGTATGCCCCGAATTGTTGTAGTGAGTGAAAACAGCATCAAAGATATTCATGGCGACATGGGTGTTTCGTATGACCGCATGCGTCTCGTTCCTGTTGGCGTCGATCCCGATTTGTTTAAGCCGCAACCAGAAGTCAAACGCATTCCTGGTCGATTGATTACAACTGCGTCTGCCGACGTTGCTTTGAAAGGCTTGTCGTATCTGCTCGAAGCTGTTGCAAAACTGCGCACCGAACGCGACATCACTTTGACGATCATTGGTAAGCCAAAACCCGGTAAAAGTATGGATCTCATTGACAAATTGGGCCTTGCGCCACATATTCAATTTGTTTCTGGCGTATCTGATGATCGCATTGTTGAGCTCTACGCCGAGGCCGAACTTGCCGTTGTTCCATCGCTCTACGAAGGATTCAGCCTTCCTGCGATTGAGGCTATGTGCACCGGTATTTGTTTGGTCGCCACCGATGGTGGCGCATTGCCAGAAGTAACAGGAATTGATGGCGACACCGTACTTGGTTGCAAAGCCGGCGACGCCGATGGTCTCGCTGCGACGATCCGCCGCGGACTTGATGATCCCGAACTGCGCGCTCGTGTTGGCTTGAATGGTCGCAATCGCGTCGTCGAGCGTTGGACCTGGCGTAAGTGTGCCGAACAAACCGTTGAGCAATATCGCGAAGTTTTGGCAATGCCCGCCAACCAAGACAAACTGCGCCGAAATGGTCGAGTGAAGTAACCCATGTTGACCGTTCGCTTTAAACAGCTTGGGCTCACCCCAGGCGATCTTGTTCTTGATGCTGGTGCTGGCTTTGGTCGCCATGCCTTTGAGATTGCTCGACTCGGTGGTCGCATCGTTGCGCTTGATTACGCCGATGAAGAAGTACGTATGACCCGTGCAACTTTCGGCGCAATGATCGAAGCCAAAGATATTGAAGCCGATCGCTATATGGGTGCGTTGCGCGGCGACGCCACCAAATTGCCATTTGCCGACAACACTTTTGATCGTGTCATTACTTCTGAAGTGCTTGAACACATTCAAGACGATGTTGCCGCAATCGCCGAACTGGCACGTGTTGTGCGACCCGGTGGAACTCTTGCCTGCACTGTTCCTTCATACTGGCCAGAGAAAATCAACTGGATGTTGAGCGACGAGTACCACGCACCTAAATCTGCCGGTGGCCACGTACGTATTTATTCGCAGACCGAACTTGAGGCCAAACTGCGTTCAGCTGGACTAATCGTGACGGGTTCACATCATGCTCACGGTTTGCATTCGCCGTATTGGTGGCTCAAGTGCCTCGTTGGCCCACGTCGTGAAGACAGCAAACTCGTCAATCGTTACAAGCAATTCCTTGAATGGGACATCATTGAGCAACCCCGTTCAATGAAGGTTCTTGAGCGCGCCTTGTCGCCAATCATGGGCAAAAGCCTCATCATCTACGCCCAGAAAATGCCGGTGCACTCATGAGTCGTGTCCCCCACATCGAGGGTGTTCTCAGCGCTGATGAGGTTGTGCAAACTGCCAATTCAATCGCTGCGCTTCAACTCGATAGTGGAATGATCCCGTGGTTCAAAGATGGGCACTGCGACCCGTGGAACCACGTTGAAACAGCAATCGCTCTCGATATTGCCGGCCTGCATCACAATGCCGAGCGGGCCTACGAATGGCTCGTTGACATGCAGCACCCAGACGGCTGGTGGTTTAACTATTACTTGCCGGGCGGAATTGTTGAAGAACCAAAACTTGACACCAACGTGTGTGCGTACATCGCCTCCGGAGTCTGGCATCACTGGATGTGCACCTGGGATCGCGGATTTGTCGATCATTTGTGGCCAACTGTTGAACGCGCCATCGAATGGGTGGTGTCAATGCGCCGCCACGATGGCACCATCTTGTGGGCCAAAGAAGAGCATGCGAGCCCATGGGACTACGCATTGCTCACCGGTTCGTCAAGCATTTGGCATGCGCTCACGTGCGCCGTCAATCTTGCTGAACTCATCAATGAACCGAAACCCCATTGGGCCGCCGCCGCCGATCAACTGCGTGCCGCGATCACCACTCGGCCCGACGCTTTTGAACCCAAGACTCGCTGGGCAATGGACTGGTACTACCCAGTTCTCACCAACGCGATGGAAGGCGATCAAGCGAAGGCTCGTTTGGCCGACTTGTGGGACACCTTTGCAATGGAGGGTCACGGAATCCGTTGCGTCAGTGACGAACCTTGGGTGACCGCTGCTGAAACCGCCGAATGTTCATTAGCCCATGCCGCCGTGGGCGATATCAGTACTGCTACCGATTTGTTGTACTGGACTCGTGCTCATCGCACCGATGATGGTTCGTATATGACTGGCATTGTGTATCCGTCGCTCGAAAACTTCCCAGCCGGTGAACGTACTGCTTACACCGGCGCTGCCGTCATCATGGCCGCTGATGCGATCACCGCAAGTTCGCCAGCGGCCAAACTCTTTTTGCCCTCTCTTGTTACTGATTAAAGTTCTGACCACCTCGCCGTATCGGCAAGACTGTCTAGGTGACTAGTCAATCAATTAACCCGCCCACTGCGAATGAACTTCGAGATGTCGCGCAACGTGCACTCATTGCAATCGGAAGCGATGCAAAAATCAGTAGCTCGGGTACTTCAGGACTTGCAGTTCGCTCCCCCATCAACGGTCAAGCATTAGGTGCCATCACCAGTTCGCTCACCCAGACATCAGTTGAACAAGCAATCACCTCTGCAGTTGAAGTCTTTCGCACCTGGCGAGCAGTCCCAGCGCCCGTGCGCGGTGAAGTAGTTCGCCACCTCGGTATTGAACTGCGAGCGCACAAAGAATCTCTAGCCGATCTAGTACAAATTGAAGTTGGCAAGATTCGTTCTGAGGCACTCGGCGAAGTGCAAGAGATGATCGATATTTGCGACTTCGCGGTTGGCCTGTCACGACAGATTCACGGTTTGACGATCGCATCAGAGCGACCACAACACCGTCTCACTGAAACTTGGCAGCCACTTGGTCCGGTCGGAGTCATCAGTGCCTTCAACTTCCCCGTCGCGGTGTGGTCATGGAACGCTGCGTTGGCATTGGTGTGTGGTGACACCGTCATCTGGAAACCATCAGATCTCACCCCGCTCACGGCACTTGCGACTACGACATTGGTTCGTCGTGGCGCGCTATCTGCTGGAGCACCGGTTGACGTTTGCCAAGTTGTCTTTGGCGACGCCTCAGTTGGCGCAGCACTAGCAGCTGATCACCGCGTTCCAGTTTTATCGGCAACTGGTTCAACGCGCATGGGTCGCTCAGTTGCGCCTGTCGTCGCCGCGCGCTTTGGCCGATCAATTCTTGAACTTGGCGGCAACAACGCAGCCATCATTACTCCTTCGGCCGACCTTGACCTTGCAGTACGAGGAATCACATTCTCTGCTGCTGGTACTGCCGGCCAACGTTGCACGACACTTCGTCGCCTCATTGTTCATGAGTCACGCATTGACGAAGTATGCGAGCGCGTCGGTAAGGCGTACAACAATTTGCGGGTCGGAAGTCCACTTGACTCCAACAACTTGGTTGGCCCGCTGATCAATTTGCAGTCGTTGCACAATATGCAAGAAGCCATCAAACAAGCCGAAAGTGACGGCGGAGTTGTTGTTGCTGGCGGGCAACGTCACGAAACACCTGAAGCCCCCGAGGCCGCGTACATCCGCCCCGCGTTGGTGCGCATGCCCGCACAAACCGACATCGTTGCCACCGAAACCTTCGCGCCAATTTTGTATGTCATGTCGTACTCAAGTTTCGACGAAGCGATTGAGTTACAAAATGGCGTGCCACAAGGTCTTGCATCAAGCGTTTTTACGACTGACTTGCGTGAAGCCGAACGTTTCACGAGCGCAATTGGCAGCGACTGTGGAATCGCCAATGTCAACATCGGACCATCAGGAGCAGAAATTGGTGGCGCCTTCGGTGGTGAGAAAGAAACGGGTGGCGGACGCGAAAGCGGAAGCGACAGTTGGAAGGCGTATATGCGTCGCCAAACCCAGACAATTAACTATTCAGATCAACTCCCCCTCGCCCAAGGTGTTGTCTTTGCATAAACCCTCGTGATTCTGGTGCAGAATCGTTGCGTATTTCGCAACTTTTCTACACCAGAAAAACAGGTAGTCTGTCTATATGTTCAACTCGCCCGAGCGTCATCCCGCTTTTGAAGAATATTGCGAGTGCATTTTTGAGTTGCACGAGGACGATCTCGATGTGATCCAGGCTCGAATCGCTGAACGGCTACAGGTGAGTCGAGCATCGGTCTCGCAGATGATTGAAAAAATGAACAAGGCCGGACTGGTGGTGGCCGAGAACTCACGAATCACTCTTACCGTTGCGGGACAAAACCTTGCTCAACAGGTCGTCCGTCGCCACCGCTTAGCCGAACGATTTCTCACCGACATTCTCGGGCTCAGTTGGGCTGACGCTCATCAAGAAGCCGGCAAATGGGAACATGTCATTAGCGATGATGTTGAAGTCGCCATGAACCGCGTTCTTGGTGCACCCACCACCTGCCCGCACGGCAACCCCATTCCCGGATCGAGTTACATCGCCACTGATGCCGTGCCGTTGTCACAGTTAGCGTCGGGAACAAAGTTCACGGTGTCGCGCATTCCGGAAGAACTTGAGTTCACTCCAGGTCTACTTGATTTCCTGCAACAGTCGAGCATTTTGCCTGGTCGCCGTGGCGAGATTTCCGAGACAAATCACGATGGCACAATGTCAGTTGTGATTGATGGCAACACCATTGGGGTCAGTGCGTTTGCCTCGTCGCGCATTCTTGTGACAGCCTGAGTTACCCCTCCATGAAAAACATAACGAAGAACAAAACGAGTCATTCAACGAAAACCAATCGCTTGATCGCCATGTCAGTGAGTTGCCTATTCTTAAGTGCCTGTGGCGCGACAACCTACGACAGCACCATTGCTACGAGCATTGCTCCTCTCGAGGTCAGCGCCACCACTTTGCCGAGCGGCACGGTCGAGGAACTTCTGCCCCGACTCGTTGACGAGATGGTTGCTTTGTCTACTTTCATCGGCCCCAATCAAAGTGGCCGCACCAAGACTGGCAAGACCGATCAACTGGCCCTCATCAATGCGCTGTGGAACGCCGTCGAAACCGATCTCATTCTTATTGACCCCGTAGCTGCCGAATCACTTGGCCGCTTAGTCGATCTGTCAAATACTGCTCTCACCACAAATCGTCCTGCCGACGCCGATAAAGCCGCGCGTTTTGCTGGCCAAGTAGTTGACAACTTCCTCAACCCATAGAAGTCAGAAATTAGCCAATCATTGGCTCTGGCAATGCACGAGCGTGCACAACTGTTAACCGCTTCGTCGCACGGGTCAGCGCGACATAGAGCGAACGCATGCCCTGAGCCTCGGCGTCAACGATGTCACTTGGTTCAACGACAACCACACCATCGAGTTCTAGTCCCTTCACCACGCTCACTGGAACAATCGTGATGCCATTGTCAAGCGCAGTGTTTGAAGCTCGACCAAAGGCGAGTCCAGCATCAGTGAAAACATCAGCGACTTGTTCGGCCATGCGATCGGGAACCACCACTGCCACGTTGCCACCATTCACTTGCTCGACCATTTCACGGGTGCGTCGAACGATTTCGCCAAGCAATTGAGTCAGGTCTGAAACAGCAGCAATTGTTGGGCCCGCAACACCTTCACGCACGGCCCGCGGTGCCCGCAAACCTGGATTTGCAGCTTCCATAACGCGATTGGCGAGTTCCATAATTTGACCAGGAATGCGGTACCCGACCGAAAGACCAATGACTCGGCTTGGCTTGAGACCTGGCAAGTGATCAAGCACATCTTCCCAGGTTGCCGGCGCGTGAGCACCGGTTGCTTGGGCCAAGTCACCAACAACGGTCATTGAACCAGACAACGAACGCCGTGTCACCATGGCTAATTGCATTGGCGTGAGATCTTGAACCTCGTCAATCACGATGTGACCATACGTGCGGATTTCGTCGATTTCGTCAATTTTGCCGTCTTTGCCCGGAATCGGGCCGAGGTGCACTCGCGCCTCATCAAGCAGCGCGGCGTCGGCAGTTGTCCATCGCACATCGTCAAGTTCTTCAGAACGCGGGCGATACAACGCCTCAACTTCATAAAGCTCAAGATGCTTCTGGCCCGAAGATTTCAAAAGAGCCCGCGAGCCAAATAGGTCGTGCAATAACTGTGCGGGTGTCAACACTGGCCACATGCGTTCGAATGCGACACGCATGTCGTCATCGCGTCGAAGAGCCTCACGCACGTCGCGGTGCGACACATCTCCCTCACGCCATGTGGCAGCCAGCGCCGACCAGACCTCGCCTTCAACCCACTTGCGCCCCGAATTATGTCGACGGAAACGGCGGCGCGCAGTTTTGATAATGCGTTCGGTTTCTTCGGCACGCAAACGCACATATCCACTGCGGAAAGGCAACACCATGTCTTCGCGCAAAGGACGTTGACGATCACGAACGGCCTTTTCAATTACGTCTGACATACGCTCGTCGCCCTTAACGCGCGCAGTCTCTGGTCGATCTTGATCACCTGCGCTCATTGTCACCCAACGAACATTGGGCACGAGATCTTGCAAAATGACTTGTTCAATTCCGGCTTCACCGAGCGAAGGCAGCACCCGTTCGATGTAACGCAAGAACACGCGGTTCGGACCAATCACCAAAACACCTTGATCTTCCAGGGGAAAACGATTGGTGTACAACAAGTACGCAGCGCGGTGCAGGGCCACCACGGTCTTACCCGTACCTGGTCCACCTTGCACTACCAGCACACCACTTTGTGGTGAACGAATGATTTCGTCTTGTTCGGCTTGAATCGTTGCAACGATGTCACCCAACTGTCCGGTGCGACCACGTTCAATTGATGCCAACAATGTGCTGTAGCCACGCAGACCGGTTCCGGCTTGTGTGACGGTTCCTTCAATATCGGCAACAAGACCTTCGTCGTGCCCAATACCTAAGTGACCTTCGCCGAATAATTCGTCTTCGATTCCGAGCAACTTGTTCGATTGCACAATGAAGTGACGGCGGCGCGCCAAGTTCATGGGCTGGCGACCAGTCGCTCGATAAAAGGGTTCGGCGATGGGCGCACGCCAGTCAACAACCACCGGCTGACGCTTTTCATCAGAAACGGCAAGACGCCCAATGTGGAAACTTTCGAGTTCGTCGTTTTCGAGACGATCAATACGACCAAACACCAAGGCTGCATCGCCAAGATCGAGATCAGTCAGGCGCTTTACCAATGCATCGTCAATGGCATTGCGTTCAAAGCGATTTTGAAAAGTCCCGCCCATTCCGGCTTCGGTATGACCGCGCAGTTTTAAGGCATCTTCGCGACTCCGCACGAGACAGTCGTAGGCATGATCGATATATGCCTGTTCGTCATCAAAATCTGGGTGTTGAGCGGTCATAAAGGGTTGATCAGCCTCGCCGTAGTTGAATAGTTCCTTGTATTGCTCTGAATTTGGTTACTCTTTCCCACAAAATCGGGCCTTCGGTACTCTACCTGCGTGTCGCAATGGCTCGGCTAGTTGTGGGCTGTGAATGGGTGAACAGTGTGAATCAACCTGAAAAAAACAAGGGCGGAACGCCCGCAATCGTGATTCTCGAGCAGGCTCAGGCCGAATTTTCGGTCCATATCTTCATCAACGATGTGACCCCGGGCGAGCATGGCTACGGCAAAGCAGCGGCCCAAGCTCTCGGCGTTGAGGAAGATCGCGTGTTTAAGACCTTGCTCGTTACCTTGCAGGGCGGCTCAACCACTCATGCGGTCGGCATTGTCCCGGTGTCGGGCAAGTTGTCGCTGAAAGGAATAGCAACTGCGCTCGGAGCCAAAAAAGCCGACATGCTTGAACCGGCTGCGGCCGAACGAATGACCGGCTACGTAGTGGGCGGAATCAGCCCATTAGGACAACGCAAACTACTGCCAACAGTGATTGACGAAACCGCCACGATGTGGGACACCGTCTTTGTCTCGGGAGGTAAGCGCGGTTTGGACATCGAAGTGAGTCCCCACGACTTAGTACGGATTCTGTCGGCAACGGTGGCCGATATCTCCGGATAATCAGTTCTCAACCGCGCTCGTGCATCGACAGTGACGTCATGTGAACGGGAAAACTGAAGTTGTTCTGAGCCGCCAGCGGCGACTCAGAACAGATGCAATCAGAAACTGATCAGTAATTGATCAGTCAACGGCGCGAACGTCGCGGGCTTCATCGCCCTTGCGTCCGGGACCGACGTCGAACTCGACCTTTTGGCCCTCTTGGAGGGTCTTGAAGCCTGAAGACTGGATCTGTGAGAAGTGCACGAACACATCGGGACCGTCTTCACGGGAGATGAATCCATAACCTTTTTCTGCATTAAAAAACTTCACTGTGCCTAGAGCCACGGTGGTACTCATTTCTCTCTATTGCCGGACACTGTGCCCGATGGGTTCTTACCCTACGCCCTCCGCGACCGATTTGTACATAGTTGGGTCCAATCGGCTAAATTTCATTCCCCACTTTGACAACAGTGCGAGATGACCCCGATACCGTCCTCACCGTGCGCGCCGCTTCCGAACCGTCACTGAACCCCGCTGACTACACCTTTGCTCATCAGATCCGGGTGCGCTTTTCAGAAACAGATGCCATGGGAATTGTGCATCACAGCAGGTACTTGCCCTATCTCGAAGAGACTCGTGTCGAGTACATGCGATCAATTGGTCAGTCGTACGCCAACTCGCGTGAGACCCTCGGCGACTCGGCAGTGCTTGAGGCCACCGTCAAGTACCGCCAGCCGCTCAAATTCGACGAAGTGATGAATGTGCATCTGGTTTTGGCCGCCACCACTGGAGCCACGTTCACGATCAACTATTTGATCACCGTCGGCGAGCACGTTGTCTCGACCGCCTCGACGCAACACGCATACGTGAACGCTCAGGGTCGACCTCAGCGCTTGCCCGCATGGATCAAAGAGCTCGCGGCTCAATAACTGTTGCAACGCCTCAGGGCAACAGCGCAACCACTGACATGATCGCCTGTGCGTGAATTCGTGCTTCTCCATCAGCAAGCGTTGGACCAAGCTCAACAATAAACGCTGTGTCGTCAGCAAAAGTTCGACGTTGCCATGTGGCTGCAACTCCGGTGTACGTACCACCAGGAACACCCTTCAAGGGCAAACCAGTGAGTCGTGAATACTCGCGTCGCAGCGGACCATCGGGGCCAGTTGACGGGGCAATACTGAATTCGTCTTGATGAAACCACACCGTCATGTCTGGTCGTAGATACGAAACAAAGTCAACCATTGCTTGCGTTTCTGGTTCACTTGCCGCAGACGGACCGCTGTATTCCCAGTTGCCTGGTTCAGCAATGATTCCCCACTTGTATGGAAAGTTTCGATTGAGATCAACCTGATTGGCGTTATGCCGTTGATTCAACGCAACGCCATCAGGGTTCATTTCTGGCAATAACCACAAGTCAACATTGGCTGGGATTTCTGTTGGCGACATGGCGCGCAGTTCTCCGATGACATCAAGGCCAGCCTGCTCGTCACCATGAATCACACCGATGACCAGAACAACAACCCGATTCGGATCATCAACTGCCAATTGCGCTCCCGGAATATCAACTCGGTGAATCACTTCAATCGGTCGACCCTGCACTGACGTCCCGATCGATGTGGTGAGTTCGGTCGGAGGAAGCGTTGTAGTTGTACTTGTAGACGTGCTTGTCGTTGAAGTAGTTGACGTTGTTGATGAGGTCGAAGTGACGATTGTGAGTTGGGGAGCTTCGGTCATCGGAGGGGTCGCCGAATCTGAGCCCGAGCATCCAGCAACGATCGCCGCTGCACACACAGCCAACAGAAGGCCAACCTGAATCTTTCGGATGCTCTTCACTCCAGCGAGGTTACGCTTTCATGTATGAGCAAGACGATCACCCAGAACAGCATTCCCCCGACGCCCATCATCGACAGCCCCTCTGAATGGGTGCGCGAGCATATTGAGAGCTACGTCAAGACTGATGGCGCCGAAGGACACGATTGGAACGGCGTGCCCTGCATGTTGTTGACCACCCAGGGCCGCAAGACCGGCTCATGGAATCGCAGTGCATTGATTTATGGCACTGATGGCACTGACTTGGTGTTGATCGCCTCGAAGGGTGGAGCGCCCAGTCACCCGCTGTGGTTTGAAAACTTGGTGCAGAACCCGCAGGTGTGGGTGCAGGTTGCCGCCGACAAGTATTGGGCGACAGCGCATGTCGTCGAGCCGACAACTGATGCCGACAAGCGCACACGACTCTGGAAATCAATGGCCGCCATTTGGCCTGGCTACGACGAGTACCAGACCAAAGCCGACGAAGTTGGTCGCGTGATTCCAGTTGTTGTCATCACACGCAACTAGTTGATTACAGCAATACTTCGATTAAACGCGGGCCTTGTTGTTTCATGGCCGACTGAAAAGCGGAACTGAAATCTTCCAGCGTGCTCACTCGCACTGCTTCGACACCCATTGCTTCAGCCATCTTCACCCAATCAATGTCGGGGTTTGACAGATCAAACATCGACAAAGCCTTGGTGTCGCCCTCGGCCATCAAATCTTTAGCACCGGTGCGGCTCAGTTCAACTTGCAAGATCGCATATGCACGATTACTAAATATCACTGTTGTGACATCAAGATTCTCTCGAGCCTGTGTCCACAACGACTGCACGGTGTACATCGCACCGCCGTCACCATGTAGGCAGATCACTTTGCGATCAGGACACGCCACTGCTGCACCACCTGCAACGGGAAGGCCTTGACCAATCGAACCGCCAGTCAGTGACAACACGTCATGAGGTTGCGCCGTTGCCAATGCCAAGGCTGGACCAAGACCGTTCGTTGCTGATTCGTCAGAAATAATGGCGTTCGCTGGCAAGTAGCGTGCCACGATTTTGCCGATGCTGTACTGATCAACGCGACCAGTCGGTTCGTCAGGAAGTTGTAAATCAGCAACAGAAACGGGTGTTTTTCGGGCCCCGAGCGCTTCAACCAATGCCTCAAGCGCTCCGACCCCGTCTTCGTGAGCGTGAGCAAGGTAGTGAATCTTGGTGTGTGGAGCGGTGCACCACGATTCTTTTCCTGGATAGGCAAAGAAAGACACCGGCGGTTTTGCTCCAACCAAAATCAGATGGTCAACACTCGCCAAAGAATCAACAAGTTGTTCGGCGAAATACGGCAATCGCTCAACAACGACCCGCTGCGCACCTCGTTCAAGACGCGGAGCGAAGGTATCGCACAACAATCGCGCACCAGTGGCCGCCGCAATCTTGCCCGCTGCTTGCAAACCTTCTCCACGCAATGGTGCACCACGCATCAAGATTGCAACGCGAGCACCAGTTGATTGCGCTGTTCGAAGGGTTTGGGCAATGTCACTTATTGTTGAATCAGCAACTCGAGACGCTTCAACGACCGGTAGTGCTTCGGCCGCCGAATTGGCTTCTAGCCATGCCACGTCGGCCGGAAGAATCAGTGTGGCAATTTGACCAGGTGCCTGACGCGCCACTTGTACCGCACGAGCTGCATCGGCACCAACCGTTAACGCACTTGTTGACGAATGCACCCACGCCGAAACTGGACGCGCAAACCCAACGATGTCACTTGCGAGCGGTGCGTCATATTGGGCGTGATAGGTCGCGTGATCTCCGACCACATTCACAATGGGTGACGATGCTCGTCGGGCATTGTGCAAATTCGCTAGACCGTTGGCAAGGCCAGGTCCGAGGTGCAACAAGGTGACCGGTGGTTTTTCGGCCATGCGGGCATAACCATCACCCATACCAGTCACGACACCTTCGAATAGTCCGAGCACCGCCCGCATGCCATTGACACGGTCAAGGGCCGCAACAAAATGCATTTCAGAAGTTCCGGGATTGGCGAAACAGGTGTCAACCCCCGAGTTAACAAGCGACCTCAGCAGGCTTTCAGCACCATTCATGGGCAAATTCTTATCACAACAAGTAACGGCGCTGTCTTAGTCGCTTGGCCATACAGCAGCCGTTGACAGCAACTGATCGCGAAAATCAGGATGGCTGATCTGCGCCAAAGCGTGCGAGCGTTCAGCAATGGATAAGCCGGCGATTTCGGCGGCACCAAATTCGGTCACAATGATGTCCACTTGATGGCGCGGGGTTGTCACCACGCTGCCTTCGGGCAAACGACCCAAGATGCGTGAGATAGTCACACCATTCACGACCGAAGTTGACGGCAAACAAATCAAACTGCGGCCATTCGTTGACAGTCCGGGCCCTGACACGAAATCTTCGTGCCCACCAATTCCAGAGAACTGCTTTCCATTCACCGAATCAGCAATTACTTGTCCTGAAAGGTCAACCGCCATCGCCCCATTAATCGCAACCATATTTTTGTTGCGCGCAATCACTTCTGGCGAATTGACAATGTTCACTGGTAAAAAGCGAACATTGTCATTCTCGTGAAGCCACGCGTATAACTCGGGTTCGCCAGCGGCAAATGTTGTCACTGAGAAACCATCAAACTCAGTGCCTTTACGATTCGTGACTTTCCCAGATTGATGCAGTCGCATTAAACCAGTTGTGAACATCTCACTATGAATTCCGTAATCGCCACCGTTTCCAGCGGCGAGTCGTGTTGCAACCTGTGTCGGTATGCCACCAATGCCAGTCTGCAATGTGCAGCCGTCGTGGATGTACGTCACAGCGATTTCGGCAATACGACTTTCGACCTCGCTCGCAACAACATCGGCCAAGTTCAGTGCGACCCGATCTGACTGCACCAAGAAATCAATAGCTTCAAGCGCAATTGAATGTTGGTAGTCACCCGCACCGAACGTGCGTGGAAAATTGGGACTGCATTCAACAATCAACACTCGGTTTGGATCTGCAATCACATTGGCGATTTCGCTCGTGAATGCTCCAGCGTGCAACGAGAGCGAAACTCGTCCGTCAACCGGCATCGCTCCAGCGATTGCCAATACACGTGGTTTCAAATGAGCAAGTGTCGGTTCAAAGCGCCGAAAGTCGGCTGGCACAAAATCGACATCAGCGCCGGTGTCGCGTAAGAATCTTTCAGCTGGACCAAAGAATCCAGACTTCAAATGAACTGATGGCCGCGCAAAGATCGCATACAGATCGGGCAACAACGCGCCAAATACCTTCAGATCGCTGAATCGATCTTCGGGTGTGTCGTTTCCCAACGAATGCAAAAACGCACCAGGTGCGCCTGGTCCGAGCGGAATCGCCAAAGTGTCAACTGGTCGGACGGCCGCAATGGCCGCTTCCATCGGAACGAATGTCGCAGGAAGTTGGCTCATCACTGAACCTTAGTGAAGATGTGCGATGTCAATCACGGCAGTACCTGAGACAACGATCTCGTCGCCACGTTTCAACCACACCGCACAAGTGGCCCGATCGGTTTCAATCGCCGAGATTTCGCCACCGGCAACGACCGAATCGGTGTCAAACACCGGTCGACCAAACGAAACAGTGAGACGCCGCACCGATGTCGGCCCACTAAATGAATGCAACATGTTGACGATGTAACTCAGATTGAGCGGACCCTGATTGATCACGCGACCATCAAGACCCATTTCACGCGTCGCTTCACGATCCCAGTGCACTCGATACGGGTCGCGCAAAACTGCGGCCATTGTTTTCATGCGCGCTGGGTCGACTGACGGCACCGCGAACTCGGGAAGTTGATCGCCGACCTTCATGACGTCGCCCCAGTGACACCTTCGGGCTGACGTCGACGAAAGCGCCAGGTGTTGGTGATACGTGCCGCCAAACCTTCGACATCGAACATTTCAATCGAGAAACTCATCGAGTCGTACGGATTACCACGTTCGTCGACGAGTTGTTCCCAACGGACAATGCCGCCTTCCATGCGGTACTCAACACCGACGCGAAGCGGTCGCAAGTATTCCCAGTCGTAGCCATCGAGACCAACTGAACCTGGTCCTTCTGCACCACACACTTCAAACAATTCCGTGATGCTTGTGCCCGCCCCAAGAATCGGCACATGAAAAAGCGCAACTGGATGTGCAAGATCGTCGGGCAAAGGTTCTGCCGTGGTGCAGTCAGTGAGTAACCAATTCTCCCAATGAGCAATCATGTATGTACCGCCTGGGAATCGATATCCGAGAGGCGAAACAACAGTCATGACATATCAATACCACGACTCTCGGCCTCGGCTGCAAAATTCAGCCAAGATTCTTCGGCGGTGTCGACTTTGGTTTGTACATGCGCAAGTTGCTCGCTCAATTTCGCCAATGTTTCATGATTACTTGAGGCACTTGAGGCTTCTGCGATGAGTTTTGCACTGATGGTGTCACGCTCGGTCGTGGCTTGGGCTAAGGCTTTTTCGGCCTGCGCCACGAGTCGCTTCAAGGTGCTCGCACTCTTGAGCGAACCCGATTTCGAGGCGGGCACATCAACAACCGCTTTGAATGTTGCGTCAACCTTGGCTGAACTTACCGACTTCGTGTTGTGCGTTGGCTTTGAGCCTCGTTCCAGACGCTGCTTCAACCATCCGGCCACTCCACCGCGCACCAACGATGCTCCACCTTGTCCGTCAAGTGCAAAAACTTCGTCAACAGTGCGATCCAAAAATGCTCGGTCGTGACTCACGACTAAAACGATTCCGGGCCAGTCATCGAGGAAGTCTTCGAGGGCGCGCAAGGTATCAAGATCGAGATCGTTAGTGGGTTCGTCAAGCAACAACACATTGGGTTGCTCAATCAATGTGAGCAACAATTGCAAACGACGTCGTTCGCCACCAGACAATGTTGAAATCTCAGCAAACTGAGAATCACCATCAAACCAAAAACGCTTCATCAAGTTGATGTCCTCTAACGATGGCGCACCTTTGTCGCCCGCAACCGCATCACGAACTCGCTTGGTGACATCAAGGTCACGACCCAACTGGTCGTAATAACCAATCTTGACCGTACGACCAATATCAATCTTGCCTTCAGTTGGTGTAAGTCGTTCAGAGATCAGATCAAGCAATGTGCTTTTGCCGGCGCCATTTGGCCCAACGATTCCGAGCCGATCGCCTGGTTCAAGCATGTGATCGAACGGCGACAGAACTCGTTTTCCATTTGGCCAACTGAATCCGACGCCATGCAATTCGACACCTTTTGAACCAAGACGCTTTGAACCAAGATCTTTGGTGAGACCAAGTTCGCCTTGCCGAGCTGGCGCTTCGGCTTTGGTATTTACCAATGCAGTTGCCGAGGCAACTCGAGCCTTGGCCTTCGTCGTGCGCGCAGGCGCACCACGTCGCAACCACGCAAGTTCGGTTTTCGCCAGGTTCTTGCGTACTTGTTCAGCAGTTGCCGCTTGTTCTTCACGTTCACTACGACCCGACAGATACGCGGCGTAACCAGAACCCGCGCTCCAACCCGTTGGTACATGTAGATAGGCCTTGCCGCGGTCGATCTCAAGAACTTTGGTCGTCACGCGGTCGAGCACATGGCGGTCGTGGGTGACAAGCAACAAGCCGCCGTTGTAATTAGCCAACCATTCTTCGAGATAGGCAATGGCGTCAAGGTCAAGATGGTTGGTCGGTTCGTCCAAGATGAGGGCTTCCCACTCACCAATCAATAGTTCGGCTAATGCCACACGCTTTTTCTGTCCGCCCGATAACTGATCGGTTTGACTATC
>CALEHE010000233.1 GCA_937876415.1 uncultured Actinomycetes bacterium | reverse complement strand
GGGGCATCTGCACCTGGACCCGTTAACCACAGCCCAAAAAGATTGAACTGTGTCGCAATGATCTTCGCTGCCTGAGCAACTCCCATAGCTGGCTCAGACGGGCTGACAAAGTGTTCCCACAAGATGGTGAGGTTGCCTGGCTGACGTCGAAATTGGTCAATGACAACTGGCAACCAGACCGCCGACAATGCGATGACTCCAAAGCTCAGTCCCCGTGACACTCGGACCCATGGTTGATGAGCGCTCACGTCGGGTGAGTTTGGCGAGCGATATTCATCACGAATCCACACCACCACAGCGACAGCTAAGGCGCCAACGACCAACACCGCATAACCCGCATGACACTGGATGCAATAGCTGCCGACAACGATCGCACCAATCAATCCCCACAGTTTTTGTCGTGCACTCCCTATGGGCGCGACGACTTCTCCCACCAAAAAAATGAAGATCATAAATGGCAAAATCGCGAGCCAAGGATTCCATGGTTCAATCATGAAATCAGGACCCGAAGCTCGAATCACCAACAACGCCGCCAACGCAGTCAGCACGGCCAACAATCGCCCACCTCGATGCATTGCGAGCCGCACTACCAGGATCACCGAAACAATATGCACGCTGGCTGCTGCGGCAAGCAGAGCGTGACTACTTCGTCCACCCAGCAGATACACAGGCAACATCGCGACCCACAAACCTGGTCCTGGGTGCGAACCTTGCAGCCCAGCATCGCTCACGATTCGTCCAGCAGCTCCCACTAACGGAGGATGGCTGAAAAAACCGCGCATATGCAATTCGGCTTGCGCCATATCTCCTGCCGGAAACCATGCGTCGCCACTCAATAAAGCCACAACCGCAACGATGATCGGCGTGACCGCCAACGTCGAAACGACAACAACAAAAAGCCACGTTGAACGGCGCGGCGTCGCCAACAGTTTCTCGAGCAAATACTTCATATCGCTTTTCTCACAGATTGCTGGTTAAGAACTTGTTGGTACAAGGGATGCAATACCCCCGCCGCCAGCGCATCCCATGTCAATGTTCTGGCTCGCATTTCAGCTTGCCGAGACAATGTTTCACGAAGCGAATCATCTCGCAACACGTCAGCAAGAACTTGACCAAGATTCTCAAGCGGAGCCAAGAGCCCGGTCTGACCATTAAGCACCGAACAACGATGACCGCTGATATCAGTCGCGACCGCTGGAGTACCACAACCCGCTGCTTCGGTGAGGGCTAATCCCCAACCTTCCGCCAATGATGCGCTCGCAATCACCCAAGACTGACGATATCGATCACGAAGTTCTTCTCTACTGATTCGTCCGAGCAGCGTCACCCATTCATGGGCAATATTGCGATCTATCCATTCAGTAATTTTGCTGCGGTCCGGACCGTCTCCGATCAATGTCAAAGTTGCTCCGGGCACAAATTGTCGCGTGATCTGTACTTGCTCCATGAGTTCGATGAATCTCTTAACCGGGGCCTGTCGTCCAACTGCCACAATTGACGGGTGCGTGGTCTTCGCTCCTCCTGCCGAGAAATAATCGTCGACTCCCACCGGTCCAGTCGTGACTAGCTCGGACTTCCATCCCAAATGGAGCAATTCTTCTCGGGTGTCTTCAGATGTCGTCACAGTTGGAGTTCGTCGATAAAAGGGTGGGGCAAACTTTGTTTCTAATCCTCGCCCAATCGCCGCAAATGGCGGCGAAAACATCTGGTTCCACATCGGACCGTGAACATGATGCAGAATCAAAATATGTGGTCGCCGACACCACAACGGCGACATCCACGGAACACCATTCCAGATTTCAACAAGGGCGTCGTACTTGCCCATGCGGCCAAAAACTTCACTCAACATTGTTCGCGGGAAAACCGTCATGCGTCCACCTCGGCGCACAACGTCGTACCCACTTCTCGTTGACGTCGTCGGCCGACCCGGTGCATGAGACGTTCGATGCAACACCGATAGTCCGGCCTGTTGCCAACGCGTCATGAACTCATGGGCATGATCTTCAGATCCACCCGCTTCAGCATCATCAAAGTCGCGCCATGCCAGAACATGAATTCGTCTGACCCCGTGGCTCAACATGGTCGATGCCATCTCAGGCACCGTTAAATCGGTCATCACAAAACTTTCGCGACGATCATACGCGCGACTCGTTGCTGGCCAGCCACTGTCAATCCTTCGTCATCTCGCACAACCACATAGCCAATGCCATTCTCATCAGGCACACAGTCATCCCACCACAGACAATCAACGCGTTCATCTACCCCCGCCAACAGAGATGAAGGATCAACGACAACTTGGCCGATTTCAACCAAGGCGTTCACAACGGGATCTGCCACCTCGGTCAGTCCAGTCACAACGACCGAATGGTTGACGTTCAAACCTTCGATCGATTCCTTAATTTTTTGCGCAGCGAGTTCTGGCGATACGTCGCACGACTCAAAAGAGATCGGAGCGTCTAAAGAAATCACGACCCCGAGAATTGGTTGAATCTCAGTTTGATCCAACATCGCGCTGACATCACACCATGATGCAGGAGCATCAACCCAAGCGACGGTGAGACCCTCTTCAACAAGACGACGACTCACCACTGTTTGTGCTTCCTTGAGGTCGCCATTTCCGACGACGAGCACCGATGGCTCACTTGCAGGGTCTCCCGCCCCAACGATTCCGGGCCACCACCAATACAGCACGCCCACCAACGCAACAAGTAGAGCCACAAGCACTCTCAGTCGCTGCTGAGACAAGACTTCAAAAGGGCGGCAAGAGGTATCCACGACATCACGAAAGTACCACCTATCTAGCCCTTTTTTGGTTATTACTCAGGCTGGAAAATAGGCCGCAAAATAGTCACGAACTGCCCGATCAACTCCCTGAGCGTGGCTACGTCACTGTCTAACATTGGGGAATCAGTTCGCCCGCCCTTTTCTCAGCCATTCGTCGTCCCGCCGCATTCCTCGGAGCCGCAAGCTTCATTCGATTGTGCGTTCTGGTCGCCAACCTCAACGAGGGCCAGTCGTCCGACCGTTGGCTTGATGTCGCCTTTTTCTTCGTCGTTCTCTACCCGCTTTTTTTGATTGGGCAAGCGTGCGTTCACCATCTCTGCCCAGAGCCGTCAATGCGACGCCGAATCGCCACGGTCGTATCGCTCACGTACGTGACGTGGTGGTGTGTGCTCGTCGGCTCACTAGTCACCCAACCTCAACTTGACGTCACACCTCGACGACTCGTACAGACAGCGCTCCTTTTTCGACACAGTGAACCGCACGTCGGACCAGCGGTCGGCTTGTCAATCCTGATCGCAGCCCTAGCGATCATCGTCGCAATCATTCGTGACCGTTCAGCATCAGTGCGAACACGGCCTCAGCCCATCGTCACGTCGCCGACCTTCCACAAAGTCTTTACGGTTTTTGCTTATCTTTCGCCGGGCCTTTTTCTCTTTTCGCAGTTATCAGTCGATCTCATCACACGACAACATGTCGAGCGAATCACGTTCAATCCCGACGGTAATGTTTCAACACTAGTTGGACCGCAACTCACAAGTTTCTTATGGGCTCTCGTCACGGCATTCGCACTTGGCATTGTGCTCTGCATCGGTATTTGGTTTGTGGCGAACATCGCAAAGACAGGCAAAATTGCTGTTCCGCGATTTCGTACTTCATATCTCGGTCTTCTTGCACTCGCACTCATTGTGCGCCTCGGAACATTGCTGGTGGTTGCTCCCACACGCACCGACGGTGGGGATCCACTTTTCTACCACTCAACGGCCAATTTTCTGGCGCAGGGTCTTGGCTTCCCAGAACCGCTGAACTTCATCGCATACCAAAACTGGAATGCCAGCGCATTGCACGGCCCGCTCTACCCGATTGTTTTGTCCATCAGTTCACGCCTCGGTGGCACAACCTATTTCGATCATAAATTCTTGTCGCTCCTCATCGGCACGGCCGTCGTCGCCTCTGTCGGATTAGTAGCTCGACGGGTCGCTCCAATCAAACATCAAAATTCCATTGCTCTCATTGCCATGTTGTTCGCTGCGATTTATCCCAACCTCTGGCTGGTTGATGGCGTCATGTTCCCCGAAGGTCTAATGGCACTGTGCACTACTGCAGTTGTCTACGCGGCCTATCGGTGGAGAGACTCAGAAAAGACTTCACATCGCTATGCGTGGGCCATCACAATGGGAGCCCTTGTTTCACTATCTGCCCTCACACGAGGCGAGGGACTCTTGTTGGCAGTGTTGATCATCGTCCCATGGATCTTGTTACGACGTGATATTCCCTGGCATTTTCGCCTGAAAAACATTGCCCTTGCCGCACTCGCAAGTTTGTTGGTGTTGGCGCCATGGTTTATTCGCAATTCGCAATCATTCAATGTTCCCGTGCCACTTTCGACAAATGGGAACGAACTCTTTGTCTATGCAAACTGCGATGAAGTGTATTCAGGCAAGTATCTGGGCTTCTGGCAGTTTGATTGTCAAGAACAATTACGCCGAAGCGGTATTGATGCAACTGGCGATGAGGCTGAGAAGTCCCTCTTTTGGCGCGAAATCGGTTTTGATTACGCCAAGGAGCACATCAGCGAACTTCCCAAAGTTGTCGCAGCGCGTGTCGGACGCCAATGGGAGTTGTTCCGACCTTTCCAAAACGCAGAATTCGCGTATATCGAAGGCCGTAATGGTGACGCCGCGTATGCCGGCCTGTTCATGTATTACGGTCTCGCAGTTCCGGCGTTGTACGGAGC
>CALEHE010000232.1 GCA_937876415.1 uncultured Actinomycetes bacterium | reverse complement strand
AGTTTCGCAATGATGCGCACATTGGGGTTGGGCGACAGTCGGCTCACATCAACGAGTGGGGTGTTACCAATGAGATCAAGAACACTTTCGTGCGGAACCATGGTCACCTCCAAAACGTATGCAGCAGGGTCAATTCCCTACTAAGCCACTCAGGATTGTAGTGAATCCCTGACGAAATGAGAACACAAGGTCGGATTAGTCCCGAGTTTGGAGTGTGACTTCGGTGATTTCCCCTGCTTGGATGCGGTACGTCCGTATTTCAGGCTTTTCCCGCTTGAGGGTCACAATGAGGTAGTGCCAATCGGGATCGGGGGCCGCGACCACATCAGTTGGGCTCGGGTACGCCTCAGTATGGGTGTGGCTATGCATGACTCCCCTGATCTCAAGACCTGCATCTTCAGCGGTGCGCTCGGCCCGCAAATGGTCTTTCGGGTCAATCGTGTAGATGCGTGCTGACTGATCGAGATTGCGACATGGGAAGAAACGGGTGATCGCATTTGATCCGGGTGCGCCCGCCATGAGGCCACACGCTTCAAGCGGGTATTCGGCCAGCGCCAAAGCTGCCATTGCGTCATAGACCTCGGGTGTCACATGAAGTTCTTCTCGGCTTGCTTCCACGGTGAACACTGTATCGGCGAACATGTATCGGCTTCTCGCCCATGCCGTAACCTGACAGCGACATGTCAGCCGCCGACACCAAACTCATCGCCACCAATCGCAAGGCGCGTCACGACTACACCATTTTGGATGTGGTTGAAGCCGGCATCATGTTGCAAGGCAGTGAAGTCAAGAGTTTGCGTGAAGGTCACGTGCAAATTGTCGACACGTACGCCCGGTTCAACAATGGTGAAGTGTGGCTTGAGGGAATGCATATTTCGCCGTATCAATTCGCCCATGGCGTTGGCGCACATGACCCCAATCGGCCCCGCAAATTGCTGTTGAATCGCAGCGAAATCTCGCGATTGTCGGCCCGCGTTGGCCAAGAACGTTTAGCGCTGATTCCGTTGAGCTTGTATTTCAAAGACGGTCGCGCCAAGGTTGAACTTGCGCTCGCTCAAGGCCGCACTAAAGGCGATAAGCGTCAGGCACTGGCCAAGAAAGATGCCCAACGCGATATTGATCGCGAAATGGGACGCCAACGCAAAGGCAAGATCTAACGATCGTCACTCTTTCAACACCTTGGTTTTTCTCGTGGCAGAAATGGGGGCTTTTTCGTTAGTTTTCGCCACCAGTTTCTGTCGTTAGTTGTCGCCACTTGTTGGGATGCTCGTCGCTGGCTCGAGGTTGACTCACTGACTTCGCCTACACACCACCGTTTTCTTTCAAGTCTGTGATGTGGGCTCAGTCAACGTTCGTCTCCCCCGACCAGCTGCGCATCCCGTCAAGACTTCATGGCCCCACCAATTCAACTAGCGAATA
>CALEHE010000231.1 GCA_937876415.1 uncultured Actinomycetes bacterium | reverse complement strand
GCATTGACAACTGCGCTATCGGGCAACTTGATGACTTGGCCCGGCAGAATCACGCTGGTTGCTTTAAACCCGTTTACTGCTAGCAAATCGTTGAACTTGACTTTGGCTTTGCTCGCAATAGCCGACAACGAATCATTCATAGCAACGACGTAGGTCAAACCAGACGTCGCAGTCGCGACCGAAGTCCGCAATGATGAAGTACTTGACGATGATGAATTTGACGGGGATGTACTCGACTGAGCTAGTGCGCCTGGAACACCGACAACGCCGAGCATGATCGCCGAGCACAACGACACAGCAAATGTCTTACTCAATATTTTCATGCTTCGTTTCACGGGTTTGGGTATCGGACCCGATCACGAAGAACTTGAATAACTATTTAAAACTTGCACTGTAAGCAGGCTTTATAGGCAAGCCTGCGTGACCTTCACCTCATGATCAATCGCGAATTTTGCGATCCATATTCTGGTGATACATCGCAATTTTGAATTCACGTTCAGAAAGGATCTGCTCGGTGAATGCACTCGACTTTTTCGTACGCGTCATCTGGTCATAGATGCTGATGTCTTCGCCAACAACCCCTTTCAGCACTTCCCAATGGGCCATCGTCTTTTTGTAGTACGCGGCATATTCGGGATCGCTCTGATCACCTGGGTAAATCAGTTCCCAACACAAGAATTTCGTTCGGTCGACCGCTAATGGAATTGGTTGAAAGACCTGAATGTGTTCGGGATTACAGTTAAACACGGTGTTCGGAAATACCACATAGTGACAAATTGAATTGCGATGGTGATCGTACGACTCACTAGACAATTCATCTAACGAAGCAGGTCGAGGGACAAAACACATGAAGTTGTCGCCCGTGACATGGAACGATGCGAACCGTGTGGCTTTGGTGAATTCTGGTGGCGAATGATGCAACTCAGTCACATGATAGATCTCATTAAACCCATCAATGATGGTTTTGTAATTAATGGGCACGTCCCACTCAACGACATCATGCAAGATCATGTCTTCCATCTTGAATGCACCAAGATCACTGGAGATATCTGAACCAATTGAATCAAGTAACGGCACTGCGTTAGCGGGACCCGCCAGGTTGATCCAGATCCATCCACCCCATTCACCTACTGCAACGGGAATCGCACCAATGTCTGTCACATGATCTGCACCGAAATCTTCGCGCTCGGGAATGCCCACCAACTTGCCCTTGGTGTCATACACCCAACCGTGATACGGGCAAGAAAAACGTCGAGCACCACAGCCAGTCTTTTCCGTAACAAACGCCGGACCGCGATGGCGACAGACGTTGTGAAACGCCGACAACGAACCATCAGCTTGACGAACGACCACAATGCATTCATCGTGACCTTCATACGTAATCCAGTCACCAGTCCCCTGCACTTGTTCGCCACGACCCGCAATCATCCAATGACGACCAAGAACTCGTTCGCGCTCAAGTTCAAATCGGGTCGGGTCACGATAAACGCTTGCGTCCATCACGCTCGGACCATAGGCAGGAACCGCTTGAACGGACGGACCTAGGCGGGCCGGCAATTCTCCTCGAACTGGAATGTGAACCACAGTGACCTCATTTCCTTGCTCTATGTCTACCAAATATGGCAAATCATCAACGACTGCTACACCTATTCAGATGACGCTATGGCAACATAGGAAGGTGCCGTCCTCAAACCAGGTCGTACGACTCCACGGGGTGTACGACGCCTCCGGAACAATTCTTGGCGATGTCTCATATTTTCTTCGACGAGCGCTATTCAACCAGCACTGCGCACTATGCGATATCACCCACTCGACTTTTACTCGCCGCCGATCCTGGGATGTTTGTGTTGAGGGCCTCGGAATTGAATTTCAACTTCATCACCGTAACGACGCCCCTTCTTCGGTCACAGATGCAACCGGATATGCCGTTCCCTGCGTCATCAGCGAAACCGAAAATGGAACATTCACCTTGCTCGTCAATTCAGAGGGACTCACTGGGTGCAAAAATTCGCCCGAACTTTTAATGCAACTCATTATCTCGTCGCTTGATGACGACTCCGAAAGGCAGATCTAGCAATGAAAGTCATCGCCGGAATGAGTGATCGAATTCCATTGAGTGAAATCGGTCAATACGCCCAACTTGTCGAGTCCCTAGGCTACGACATCTTGCACGTGCCAGAGACAATCCACGATTCAATGGCCGTTGCGTTACTCGCCCTTGAACACACCACCACATTACGCGTTCAAACCAGCCTCACGTTGGCCTTCCCCCGCAGTCCCATGTTGCTAGCACTTCAATCTTGGGATCTTTCACAGATGAGCGGAGGTCGATTTGATTTGGGGCTAGCTACACAGATCAAACAAAACATTGAAGGTCGTTTTGGAATTCCGTGGACATCACCGATTCGCAAAATGAATGATTACGTGATCGCGGTCAGGACCGCTTGGAACAGTTTCGCCACTGGAGAGCCTTTCAATGTCGATACCGAGAACTACCGGATGAATCGCCTCCAGCCGTTCTTTAACCCAGGACCACTTCCTCATGCTGGTCCGCAATTGTTACTTGGTGGCGTTAACGACAATGCGATTCGGCTTGCTGGCGAAGCCGCCGATTGGTTTGTCACTCACCCCACGAATTCACATCCGCGCTTTCTACGCGATCGCGCACTTCCATACCTCAACGAAGGTCTGCGAACCGCGCAAAGAAACCCCCAAGATGTCCAAGTTGCCATAGCCATTCCATACATCACTGGACCAACCGAATCTACGGTTGATCAGAGCCGCGAATCGCAACGAGCGGTTTTGGGATTTTTGTACTCCACACCTGCCTATCGTCGAACGCTTGAATTATTTGGTTGGGACGATCTTGGCGCTCAGTTGCAGTTCATGACTCGAAGCGGTGACTGGTCGCAGCTTGGATCTTTGATGACTGACGAAGTTCTCGATGCATTGATCCCAGCGGGCACTTGGGATCATCTTCCTGCTGTCATCAATGATTGGTTTGGTGGACTGGTTGATGCCGTACTTATTCAACCTTCAGACGATTACGACGAAGAGTTTGTGCAGTTAATTCAGCGCGTCAAATTAATTGAGTCACGACTTAACGCCGCGTGACGAGTTCGTCACGATTGCGACACCCACCAAGATAATTGGCAGAGCGATCGCCATATTGCTTGACACACTTTCGTCGCTAAATACAACTCCGAGCAGCACCGCGATCGCCGGATTGACGTATGCGTAACTCATCGCCAACGGTCCACTCACATGACTGATCAAGTAGGTGAATGCGGTGAACGCCACGATGGAACCAAAGCAGATGAGATAGATAACCGCAAGCGAACTGCGCATACTCGGAACTTGAACATCCTCACGCCAAATTGCTGACAACAGCAAGTAGACAACCGCAGCGGCAGCCATTTCTATCGCTGTGGCCATGAACCCGGCCGGCATATCGACACGCCGACTCAAGGCCGAACCAAAACTCCACGAAATACAGGCGACAAAGACCAGCGAGGTTCCACTCCACGTGCCCGATAGACCGCTATCGGACACCAAAACCAGCACACCGGCCATTCCAATCAACATGCCGATCCATTGCATACGAATAGGCCAGGTCTTCCACAAGCCTCCCCATAAAGCCATCAATATTGGCTGAATCGCTATGATCGTGGCGACTAGTCCTGAATCAACTCCTCGATCTTCCGCAACAGTCACCATGCCGAGACCACCGATGAGTAACAAAATTCCTATAAATGCAGCATTGCGAATCTGCTCCCGTGACGGCCAAGCAACTTTCTTGGCCTTCAAAACGCACAACATCACCGTGCTGGCCACGGTGAATCGAATACCCTGCATCAGAAACGGCGGCATGGTTTCAAGACCAATCTTGATTGCCAAATAGGTCGAACCCCAGATGATCCAAACTGCGGCTAGCGACAACACGACGGTGCGATTAAAAGTGGTGTTGGTACTACTCGGCATTCTCTCCAGTCTCGCAGATACCCTGAACAATATGAGTAACAATTTGGGTGCCAACTCAAGTTCCCTGGCTAATACACAGACGCCGTTATGCGTTCTCGGTGACTTTGCCTGGGATGTGCTCATTCGCACGAACTCTGAACTGCTTCGCGGCGGAGACACCTTTGGTGAAGTCATGCTCACGCCCGGTGGAAGTGCGGCCAACGTTGCGGTCTGGGCCAGCAGATGTGGAATGAATACGCGCTTTGTCGGAAAAATCGGACGCGATCGATTTGGACAACTTGCGCAAGAAGACCTTGAACGCGAAAAGGTCATAGCGCACCTTGTTGAAACCGAAGCCCACTCAACTGGATCGGTTGCAGTGTTCGTGGACCACACGGGTCAGCGCTCCATGGTCTCGGGTCATGGCGCCGACTTCTATCTCATGTCAAGTGAGTTGCCTGTCGAAGCAATTTCGTCGGCAAATCACTTGCATCTCACTGCTTGGTCATTCTTTACCGATCCACCGCGCTCGGCTGCTCGTAAAGCAGCACGTATCGCTCGCGAACATGGCGCAACCGTTTCGTTTGACCCTGGCTCGTTTCAAATGATTCAAGAAATGGGCGTCAGTAACTTTTTGGCAGTGACAGCCGATCTCAACTTTGACATCGTGCTTCCTAATAAAGAAGAGGGTCAAGTTCTCACTGGGTGCGACGAACCTTCAGCCATCGCCAAAGGTCTCACCAAGATTTTCCCTCAGGCACTCATTGTTTTGAAACTTGACTCCGAGGGTTCTTTGCTCTACGACAACGGAAAGTCGACTCACATTCCGCCGGCCACGAACAATCTTGTGGACGCGACGGGCGCTGGTGACTCTTTTGCCGGATCCTTCTTAGCGCATTACCTTGTGCACAAATCACCCGTTGAGGCCGCACGTTTCGCAACAACAATTTCGGCATGGGTCATTGAGCACATCGGCGCGCGACCCTCAGCCGATGCTCGACTCAAGACAGTTCTCACAGCTCGCCAGAGGTAGGCGCCCCTAATCCGCTCCTGCCTAGGATGTCGTCCATGGAACTCGGAATCATTGGTCGTCGGGCACTTGTTACCGGTGGTTCAAGTGGGCTAGGTCTGGCTACTGCTCGAGCACTTGCTGCCGATGGAGTCAACGTCGTATTAGCCTCTCGCTCAGCCGAAAAACTCG
>CALEHE010000230.1 GCA_937876415.1 uncultured Actinomycetes bacterium | reverse complement strand
GCCGAACGGATCGTTTTATTGGTCATCGATGGTCTTGGCTACGAACAGTTACAAAGCCATGCCCATCTGGCACCCCACCTCATGTCCCTTGAAGGTCGTTCAATAACGACGATCGCTCCCAGCACGACTGCGAGTGCGTTGACCAGTTTGGTCACGGGAGCATCTCCAGCCGAACACGGCATCGTCGGCTACCGCATGGACATGGGTGACTCAGTCATGAATTCTTTGCGCTGGTGGTCAGATACTCGAGACCTACGTAAAGTTCATCCCCCCGCAACAGTACAAACCATTCCACCGTTTGTTGGGATGTCAATTCCGGTGGTCAGTCGTACCGAACTTGAAGGGTCGGCATTTACCGAGGCTCACTTACGGGGGAGTCGTCCCTGCGGATGGCGAGCCGCAAGTTCGATCGTGGCGCAGTGCACACAACTCATCGCGTCTGGTGAGAAGTTTGTCTATGCCTACTATGACGGGGTTGACAAAATCGCCCATGAGCGCGGCTTTGGTGCGTACTACGACGCCGAGATCGCGGCCACCGATTGGTTAGTCGGAACGTTGCTGAATGCGTTGCCTAGCGGCACAACATTGGCAGTGACCGCTGATCATGGCCAGGTGCAAGTTGACAACAATGTGGTTCATCTGTCAGATGACATCAAGGCACTAGTGCATCATCAGTCAGGCGAAGGACGTTTTCGTTGGCTTCATGCCAAGCGCGGTCAAGAAGCAGAACTTTTACAGGCGACGTCTGAGGCCTATAGCGATATCGCGTGGGTGGCTTCACGGGATCAAGTTGTTGATGACGCATGGCTCGGACCGGCCCGAGGTGGACTAATGGCTGATCAAATCAAGCGTCGATTGGGAGATGTCGCTTTGGTTCCCTTTACGGCAACGACCTTTGACGATCCCTTAGATTCGGGTCCTTTCAGTTTGATATGTCGACACGGTTCACTCACCGCCGCTGAAATGTTTGTTCCATTTCTCGCTCGGACAACGTGAAGTTGGCGTGGACTTGTGCGAAGGTAGAATTTGACACTTGCGTAAGGAAAAAACCATGAGTATGTCTGATTCAAATAGCAAAACTCCCAATGCCAATGCCGCCGAAGTGCTCGTCCAGGGGCTGACGGCTGGCCTGCCCGCACCAGAAACACCAGTCACCGAATCAGTTACTGAACCAGCCAAGGTCATGCGTATCGGTTCGATGGTGAAGCAATTACTTGAAGAAGTACGGACATCGCAATTAGACGCAAGTAGTCGTGAACGTCTCGCCGAAATTTATGAACGCTCGGTCGTTGAACTCGCCGATGCCTTATCACCAGACCTCCAACAAGAACTTCGGATGTTGGCACTTCCTTTTTCCGATGGCATTCCCAGTGATGGCGAATTGCGCATTGCCCAAGCTCAACTGGTGGGCTGGCTCGAAGGTCTTTTTCATGGCATCCAGGCGACACTATTCGCCCAACAAATGGCAGCCCGCCAACAATTCGAGCAATTACGTCAAATCAATCCTGGTGGACCGAACCAACAACCGGGAAGTGACTCAAACTCTGGCGGACTCCCAGGAACTTACCTCTAGGGCACTGCTACTGTTCCTAGACCAAATCGATCAGATTTGGATTGACGAGATTTGGAATCCGAAGTATTCGGGTTTCACCGAGATGTGAGGAGGTAGGTGTTGGGCGACTCTTTCACCCATCTCCATGTTCATACCGAGTTTTCCATGCTCGATGGAGCTGCCAAGCTTGACGAACTCGTCGCCAAAGCAGTCGCCGATGGTCAACCAGCGCTCGGAATGACCGACCACGGCAACATGTACGGAGTTCTCGACTTCTACAAGGAATGTCGAGCCCAGGGTGTGAAGCCCATTATCGGCACCGAGGCCTACATGGCCTACGAAACCCGTTTTGAACGTCCCAGTCGACGGGGTCAAGTTGACGATTCCGGCGGTGACACCGAAGGTGGCCGCAAGTTGTACTACCACCTCACCTTGCTCGCCGAAAACAATGTGGGGTACAAAAACCTCATTCAATTATCCAGCTTGGCTTTCCTTGAGGGTTACTACTACCAGCCACGGATGGATTGGGAGTTGCTTGAGAAATACCACGAAGGCCTAATCGCCACGACAGGTTGCCTTGGTGGACATGTTTTGCAGTCGCTGTTAAAAGACGATTACAAAGACGCCAAAATCAAGGCGGCTCGTCTTCAAGAAATTTTCGGCAAAGACAATCTGTTCGTAGAAATCCAAGACCACGGATTAGCAGCACAAACAAAAACGAATCCGCAGTTACTGCAAATCGCCCAAGAAATTGGTGCGCCCGTCATCGCCACCAACGACTCGCATTATGTGCATCGTCATGATAGCGATGCTCATGATGCACTGTTATGTGTTCAGACCAACTCAATGATCAACGATCCAAAGCGCTTTCGCTTTGAAGGCACCGAGCATTACCTCAAGACATCGAATGAAATGCGTTACGTGTTTCGCGAAGTTCCAGAGGCATGCGACAACACTTTGTGGATTGCCGAACGTGCTGACGTCACGATCGAATTTGGCAAACCGCAATTGCCGAACTTCAAAATTCCTCAGGGTTTTGCCGATGACGCGGCCTACCTCGATCACCTGACTCGCGAAGGTGCCAAACGACGTTGGAGCGACAAACTTGCACCGTCAATCATTGAGCGTTTGGCGTATGAAACTAAAGTCATCTGCGATATGGGGTTCGCCTCGTACTTCTTGATCGTTTGGGACCTCATTCGTTACGCCAAAGACCAAGGTATTCGTGTCGGCCCGGGACGTGGTTCGGCTGCTGGATGCGCGGTTGCCTATTGCTTAGGCATTACCGAAATTGACCCGATTCGTTATGACTTGCTCTTTGAGCGTTTCCTGAATCCCAGTCGAATTTCAATGCCCGATATCGACATGGACTTCGACTCCAGGTATCGAGAGCAAATGATTCATTACGCGACCGACACTTATGGCCGTGAACACGTCGCCCAAATCATCACGTTCGGCACGATCAAAGCCCGAAACGCTGTTCGCGATGCAGCGCGAGTGCTCGGTCATCCGTACGCCGTCGGTGACAAGTTAGCCAAAGCCATGCCGCCACTTGTCATGGGTCGAGACACTCCACTCAAATATTGTCTCGAGCTAGATCCCAAGTACAAAGAGGGTTATCAGGCCGCTCAAGAACTTCGCGATATCTATGAATCCGAAGAAGATATGCGACAGGTCATTGATGTCGCCAAAGGACTCGAGGGTCTGAAACGCTCGACCGGTATTCACGCCGCAGCCGTCGTCATTTCTAAGGAACCTCTTACTTCGTATCTGCCGTTGCAACGTAAGCCTGAGGCTGGCAAGCCCATTGAAGAGTCACAAGTTACGACCCAGTTCGAAATGCACGGCGTCGAATCACTTGGCCTCTTAAAGATGGACTTCCTTGGTCTACGTAACTTGGACGTCATTTCCGATGCAATGGCGCTCATACGTTTGTCAGAACCTGATTTTGATATTGATGCCATTCCGATCGATAACAAGAAAACTTATGAATTGTTGTCGCGCGGCGACACCATCGGTGTTTTTCAACTCGAATCTCCGCCGATGCAGCAGTTGCTGCGGGCTATGGCACCGACAAGTTTTGAAGATGTGTCGGCTGTGATTGCTTTGTATCGCCCGGGTCCAATGGGCGTCAATATGCACTACGACTTTGCCGATCGCAAAAACGGTCGCAAGAAGGTTGAGTATTTCCATCCCGACGCCGAGGAAGTTCTTGGCGACACCTACGGACTCATGATTTACCAAGAAAGTGTGATGCGCGTTGCGCAACGTTTTGCTGGTTACTCACTAGCTGAAGCGGACAACTTGCGCAAGGCGTGCGGTAAGAAAGAACGCTCGCTCATGGAGAAAGAGCGTT
>CALEHE010000229.1 GCA_937876415.1 uncultured Actinomycetes bacterium | reverse complement strand
CACTATGAAGTGTTTCGAGCTAACTGTGATCCAAAGCCCGTGCAAAAGCCCACACCACCAATTTGGATTGGTGGCGGTGGCGAACAGCTGACATTGAGAGTTGTTGCCCAACTGGCCGACTGTTCAAACTTTGGGGGGACACCTGAGGAGTGGGCACGCAAGCGAGAAACTCTGCTCGGGCATTGTCAGGTTGTCGGACGTGATCCCAGTGAGATTCGTATGACGTGGTCTCCTGAATTGTTTATTCGTGAGACTGAACGTGAGTTGATCGAACAAGCACCTCAGCGGATGTCTGATGAATCTTTTGACGAATGGCGCCACGGAAATTTGGTCGGTACCCCAGACGAGGTATCCGAAAAAGTTGCAACATATCTCAAACTTGGATGCAGTGGCTTTATCCCGTGGAGTGCTGACTATCCATCCACTGAAACCATTGAGTTATTCGCCACAAAAGTCATGGCGAATTTCAAGTAATTTTCTGGCTCAGATGTACGAACGGAAAATGATCTCGGCGACACACGATGGCTTTGAAGCACCTGCGCATTCAAAGGTGAACTCCATTGTCATCTGAACGCCATTGGCGATTTCTTCAATCTCCAACAACTTGACACCAAGACGGATTTTTGAACCAACAGGAACTGGGGATGGGAAACGTATTTTGTTGGCTCCGTAGTTCACTCCCATTGAGAAACCCTCGATACGCACAACTGTCGGATACAACATCGGTCCGAGTGACAAGGTGAGATAACCGTGTGCAATAGGGCCACCGAAAGGACCGCTCTTGGCTCGTTCAACATCGACATGGATCCACTGGTGATCGCCAGTGGCCTCGGCGAACTGGTTGACACGTTCTTGGGTTATCTCGATGTAGTCGCTGTAACCAAGGTGTTCGCCAACAGCAGCTTTGAGTCCTTCGACTCCGGTAATCACTCGTGTAGTCATGTGGTCAGCCTAATCAAAGGTGCTTGAGTCTTACGAATACCAAACGCGTTGGTGCTCGCGACTTTGGGGATGCAAAAGCAAGGCGCAAAGGGCTGCTTCAAAAATGAATCCGATGGTGTTACCGCCAGTGATTTTGTCAAATGTCGAGAACCGCGAATCCGACCACAGAATCCAAATACGGAGAATAAACGGGGAAAAGGCGGCAACGAGGGCCAACTTGTAGCCAACCTTGCGGTCGTTGGCCATCAGGAATCCACCGACGATGAAGGCAACGACGACAAAAAGGCCGACCAGGCTTCCAACTAACCCCTTGCTGACTCGTGCGATTCCGGCCCAGTCGCTTTTATCCAGATAGCCGATGAGTGCGAAAAAACCGTTGAGATATAACAACCACATCGCAATTTGCAATGTTTGGGGTTGCAGCCGATCAAACCATTTACGGGGATCGAGGGCCTGATGCTTGCGGCGATGATTCATATAGTCAAGAGTGCCACAAAACAGCGATCTGGGTATAACACTGCACTGGTCTGACCAATCTCAATCGTTGGGACATTGGTGACGGTAGCGTGACGAACGAATGCGCTCTGGATTTGTCACTCTGGTTGGTCGTCCCAATGTCGGTAAGTCGACGCTCGTTAACTCTATTTGTGGCAAGAAGATTTCAATTGTCTCAGACAAACCGCAAACTACTCGTCGGCAAGTTCGTGGAGTTTTAACTCGTCCCGACAGTCAGATTGTGTTTGTCGACACTCCTGGTCTACACAAACCCGTGAGTGCCCTTGGTGATCGTGTGAATGCGGCTGCCCTCGAAAGCATCAGCGACGTTGATGTGGCTTGCTTAGTACTTGACGCCACGATGCCGTTTGGCTCGGGCGACAAATGGGTTGCGGATCGACTTGATTTGTCAAAGACAATTGTGGTCGTCAACAAAACCGATGTCGCCAGTAAAAAGCAAGTTGTGAATCATCTCATCGCGTCCTCGGGCCTTGACGCGCTTGCCTATTTTCCGGTCTCGGCAAAATCTGGTCATGGTGTCGCCGAATTGGTCGCTCACATTCTGGAACGTATGCCTGAAGGTCCGATGTATTACCCCGATGATGTCGTGAGCGATCTTCCAGAAGCCGACTTTGTTGCCGAACTTGTTCGCGAACAATTGCTGGCCGCGACTCATGACGAACTGCCGTATTCAATCGCGACCGTCGTAACTGAATGGGAATGGCCGAGAATTCGCTGCGAAATTATTGTTGAACGTGAAAGTCAAAAAGGAATGGTCATCGGTAAGGGTGGTGCCGTCCTCAAAATGGTGGGCACTGCAGTCCGACAACAATTACCACCTGGTGTGTTCATCGAGCTTCATGTCAAGGTGGATAAAGACTGGCAACGTAAGCCCGACCGTGTTCAACGTCTGGGCTACTGACCATTCAACATCTCTAACACGAGAAATTGCTCGGCAAAAGGTTGGCGTAGTCATCACAGGCTACTGTTGCGCCTGGACTGGACAGGTCGCCACGACCTCTTGGCACAGCTTGAGGTTCATTGTTGCTGGTGAAACGCACCTGACCCACTCCTGACTGTTGAGTCAGTGTGAGCACGATCTGGGCGATCGCGAGACGCTGTTCGCCGCCAGGCAAATCGGTGATGAAGGTGGCGGGTAATACGACCGTGGCGATACCGCGTTCCACCGTTACCTGTGCGGCAAAGTCGGTCGGCAGGGCGCTTCGCAAGCCTGCTGCGGCGTCACCTTCTGGAGGGCCCTCGGCAAGTGCTGCCAAAACCTGAGGAGGGGCCGCTGGACTCAAAAGCGGGCGATCAATGGGAACTACTTGAGTTCCTGCAACGAAGAACAAACTCACTAATTCAACGGGAATAGTTGAAGAAATCGTGGTGGTGGTTTCGATCACCGGAGATGTGGTTGTCGTTGCGGGAACCGTCGTTGGTGGCGAACTGGTTGTTGTTGCATTGAGTTCGTAGGGAATTTTGTTGGGGTCAATTGACGTCACTTCGCCGCTGCCAGGAATTGAGCACCCTACGAGAAAAAGGCTCACGGGAAATATTGTTCGCACAACGAATTTGGCAGTCCGATTCATGTCTTCTCCTCGGGAAATTCGACAAAGAATTTCGCGCCTCCTGTCGTTGCATCTTCAACCCATGCGGAACCACCGTGTGCTCGAGCATGCTCGGCCACGAGGGCTAGCCCAAGACCAGTTCCACCAGCACGACTCCGACCAGCCGAGCCACGGGCAAACCTTTCAAAGATTCGCACTCGTTCACTTTGTGCAACGCCGGGACCAGAATCCTCAACGGAGACTCGGGTTGGTCCATGCGGTAACGACTCAATCTCAATTTTGGTCACTCCGCCACCGTGTAGGCGAGCATTCTCCAGCAAATTAGCCATGATCCGCTCAAAGCGTCGCTTGTCAATCTTGATAACACTGTCAGAGTTCTGAAGAACATCAACGCGAATATTTTCGACTCCATACCGCGTGGCAATTCGGGTGATGAAAGGAACGAGATCGATTTCTTCGCGATGAACTTCGGTGATACCGACATCAAGTCTGGAGAGTTCAAGTAAGTCAAGAACCATCTGATCGAAGCGACGAATTTGCGAGACCACGACATCAAGGGCCTGTTGGGTGCGGTCGGATAAATCTGCTCTTCTGGCATCAAGTACTTCAACGGCAGCGGCGAGAGCCGTAATTGGTGATCTCAGTTCATGGCTGACGTCTGAAGCAAAACGAACTTCCCGCTCAATTCTAGTTTGCACTGCATCGGCCATTTCGTTAAAGGAGTTGACGAGTCGTGAGAGATCAGGGTCGGATTCGTGTTCGAGGCGGGTATCGAGACCACCTTCGGCGATTTCGCTGGCTGCCGCGCTCACTCGTTCGAGGGGTTTCATTAAGCGGCGACTGACCCACAATCCGACTAACGATGACAAGGATCCAACCACCAATATGCCGACCAGCAAAGTCGATCCAATGATGGTCAATGTTCGTTCTTCATCGCTCAGCGGAAAGGCTTCGAAGTACTGCGCATTGATCTCGCTAATGGAGACACCCATCGCAATAAATGGTTCACCATCTATTGAGAAACGTTGGCGGGATGTAATTCCTTGAAGGGTCGCAGATACCAACTCAGTGGGAAGCATCGTTTGGGTGTTGAGAAGATCTTGCGAAAAATACAGGTCTTCGGGCGACAAGTGTAAGACCGCAAACCCATTTGATTCAGTGCGAACTCCCGTGATCAACTCAAATGCCTCACCGCGTCGAGTTCTTAACTGAGTGCGAATGAGCTGGGCGTTGTTGAAGGCTTGCCGTTCAACAATTTCTTCGCGTTGCTGTAGTAAATAGGATCGGGCAGTGAGGTAACTCGCACTTGAGAGCAAAAGTGCGGCAATGAGTCCGGTCATCAAGAAAAGCAAAGTGACGCGACTGCGCAAACTGAGATGTCTGATCCGTTGAGTGATGCGCACATACCTATCTTGCCCTATGAAAGGTGCACTGTCAGAAAGCGGCGGAAGTGAGGAGCAATCTGAAGGTCGGGACGCTTTGGCGGAGAATAGAAATCGCCCGACTCGGGCCACTGGCCGGCGAGTCGGGCGAAGGTTGGGTTCCGCTGGCCATCAGAGATCAGGGGGAGGACGACCTCTGACGAACCAGCGTGAACGATGTTTAGTTTCACGGATCAATGTGAAGGGACGATGTGAATAGTGTGCGTTTTGTGTAACAAAGTGAAAACGTGAGCAAGAATGTCGGAAGTGAATACCTTGCTTTTCATCGAAGATGACGATCAGATCCGTTTGGCGTTGCGGTTAGTGCTGGAAGATGAGGGTTACACCGTTAATGAGGCGCCAGACGGTCGCTCGGGTTTGGCGGCATTTCATGCGAGCGAACCTGATCTAGTTCTGCTCGACATCCGCCTGCCCGATATGTCGGGTTTTGATGTGTGTCGAGCCCTGCGTGCCATGTCGATCGTTCCCATCGTCATGGTGACCGCTCAAACCGATACCCAAGACATGGTGGCGGGCCTCGAGGCCGGAGCCGACGATTATGTGACGAAACCGGTCGTACCCAAAGAGTTGGCCGCGAGAGTTCGCGCTCATTTGCGTCGAGCTCAATTACAGAACGTCTCTATTGGCAGTGGACCTAGCGAAATCATGGGCGACATCGATCTTCGACGTGAGCAAGGTCTTGTTTTTAAAGGTGGACAAGAACTTTCACTGACCAAAACCGAATTCAATTTGCTCTGCGAATTCGCCGATCATCCGAATGTCGTCTTATCGCGTGATCAGTTACTTGAGCGAGTGTGGGGCTATGACTATTTGGGCGATAGCCGATTGGTGGACGCTCATGTTCGACGATTGAGAGTGAAAATTGAAGATCATCCCGACGATCCGAAACTGATTGTCACCGTTCGAGGTATTGGTTATCGATTGATGCCGACTGGCTAAAGGTTCAGCGGGTAATGGTTTTGAGGAATTCTTCAACCTCAACGCGGTCAACTGATTTTCGCATGGGCGGCATCGATTCCAAGATGTCGCGTCGATAACCGGCATTGCCGAGTCGAGGATCAAAGACCGCAACGACACCGCGGTCAGTGGCATTTCGGATCAATCGGCCGGTTGCTTGAGCGAGCAGTGTTGCCGCTCGAGGAAGATCGATTTCCCGAAACGCCCGATCGCCAA
Organism: uncultured Actinomycetes bacterium; assembly: GCA_937876415.1. GTDB lineage: Bacteria > Actinomycetota > Acidimicrobiia > Acidimicrobiales > Ilumatobacteraceae > Casp-actino8. The sequence continues at coordinate 38,185 of CALEHE010000229.1, read as the reverse complement.
TTGCCTCACGCCGAGCGCTTAAGAGTGGATCATCGGGACGGGGAAAGGGAATGCGGTCAATGGTGACCAGTGACAGGGTTCGTCCGGGGACATCAATACCTTGAAAGAAGCCCGATGTGGCGAAGAGGCATGAGGATTCATCTTCGGTGAACAGTTTGACGAGTTGCGTTTTCTGGTACTCACGTTGCGACAAAATTGTATTGGGCAAACGTTTACGCATAGCTTCAACGGCCAGGTCTAGAGCGCGGTAACTCGTAAAGAGAGCTAGTGTTCGCCCTCCAGCGGCAGCGATCAGATGAAAGAGTTCATCATGCATCAACTTGGTGAAATCGGGAGAATTGGGATTCGGAAGATGTTTGGCACAGTAGAGAACTGCATTTGATTGATAGTCGAAAGGACTTTCGACATTGCACATACGGGTACGAGAGACTGGTAATCCGATTCGCTCGGCCATCTTGTTAGGAACTGTTGCGCTGGTCAAAATGGCGGTTGTCTTCTGCCACACCCCAGCATCAAGTACCGGACCAACATCAAGTGGAGCGATATCAAGTTTCGGATGATCAACGGTTCCCGATACGTACGGAACGTAAGTTTCATCGGTTTTGAGCGCAACGTCGATGGTGTCGGCGAGTCGTGACGCCAAGGTCTGGGCCCGAAGTTTGCGTTGGTTGCTGTCGTCATCTTTGGTTTCGATAGCCCGCAAAACATCAAGTATGCGCGCGACAATGCGGCGCCCTTCGGCCAAGACCGCAGTGACCTCTAAGGGGAGTGGCGCAGTCATTCTTTGACCGTGGCTGGGTGACAGAACTGCGTCGAGCATCGTTCCAATATTGACGATGTCACTGATGACTTTGGGATCGGCGATGATACGTTTAACGACCCCGGCGAAGAAATTGAAGTTTCCGGCGTGCAACGAGACCCCGACGGTATCGCTCATGATGTCTTCAAGTCCGTGAGCCTCATCAACGATGAGAACTTCGTGTTCTGGCAAAAGTTGTCCGCCTGACGCGACATGAAGTCCGTACAAGTGAGTATTTACGACGACGATGTCGGCCTCACTGGCTTTGAAACGAGCGATTTCAGAAAAACAAGTTCCGCCCACGGGGCAACGTCGGGCCCCTGGACATTCATCACTGCCAACACTGACTGCTTTCATGGCACGATCTGATGGTGACCACGAGATGTCAGCCATATCGCCACTCGTTGTTGTTTTGACCCACTCCGAAATGAGTTCGATTTCGCGTCGAACCGATTGCGACATTTCATCAGCTTCCAACAAAGTCGGCGAATCATTTTTGCGACTCTTTTTGTCGGCTTCACCGTTGAGTTCGGCAAGTCGTTGTCGGCAGATGTAATTGCTGCGACCTTTCAAAATTGCAAAAGTAATCGGTCGGTTGACATATGAACTGAGTTCCTTGACGAGAAAAGGTAAGTCTTTATTGGCCAGTTGATCCTGCAAGGCTTTTGTTGCGGTAGTAACGACAGTCTTTTTTCCAGCGACGATGGCTGGAACGAGATAAGCGATTGTTTTCCCAGTTCCGGTGCCCGCTTGAACGATGAGATGTTTACCTTCGGCAAGAGCGTCGGCCACTTCATGGGCCATTTCCTTTTGGCCAGGGCGCGACTCCGAATGCGGCAACGCCGTCGTAGCGATTTCGAGCGCTTCGGTCACGTTTATCTTGGGGCGAGAGACAGACACAGACCGCAACCGTACTTCAGGCTTGTCTCATAGTTGGGTGATCAAGGACACCACTAAACGAGTGATCTACCGCGAACGAAATTTGTGAGCGAGGGCAATCGCTGCATCAAGGTCATCTTCTGAAAATTCAGGCCACGTGTTGTCAGTGAAATAGCTAGGGGATCCCGCGGCTTGCCATAACAAGAAGTTGGATATCCGCGTTTCACCCGATGTTCGGACCAGAACATCAACATGGGGCATATCTGGGATGTACATGGCTTGAGACATCACAGCCACATTCGGAGTCTTGTGCTGACCCACAACTCGTCGGGCAGCGTGAGCGATCTCAGTACGGCTGCCATAGTCAAAGGCCACCGTCAACGTCATTCCCGTATTTTGGGCGGTATCGGAAATGGCTTTTCGAATAGCGCGTTGTACATACGTCGGGGTGCGGGCTGCAGGATCGTTAAAGGGGCGACCAGTCCATTGCACCCGAACATTTAGGTCATTCAACTCAGATACTCGTCCGAACAATTTCCTGTGCAGGCCAAGAATGTGGCGCACTTCGCGACGAGGTCGCACCCAGTTTTCGGTGGAAAAGCCGAAAACGGTCAAATAGTCGACGCCACGAGCAACACTGGCGCGCACGATCGCAGCGAGGTTCTCCTCGCCAGCGGTGTGACCCTCGGTTCGGGGGAGTCCCCGACGTTGAGCCCACCGACCATTTCCATCCATGATGCAGGCCACATGCACGAGTCTTCACGGTACTCGTCGTAGCTAGTTCCGATGTGGCACTTGGTGGATCTTTTTAACGAACCATGCTTGTCGGGACAAGATTGACTCATTGACAAGGTTGGGATCGGCAACAATGAAAGTGATGCGCCGATTCTTCAAACGAAAAACAACTGTGGGGATAGGCACTGTCGAAAGCGATGATTCCCTCGTTCATATCGTTATTGCTGGCGGCTCCATAGCTGACTGGTCGGTCTTTGAAGATCGTTTAGATCGCCGTTTGGCGGATCTCGCGGACATCGCTCGGGCTTCGGGAGTTCGATTTATTTCGATTTACCCTTATGGCCCCAACCCTCACGATGAACAGTTTTCGCGCTCGCAGCTTGAACGGCAGATCACCCTCGATGGCGTACAGATTTCGGTTCACGCGTCAACAGATGGTCAAGAACGAATTTGTCAGGCACTCGCTGAGATAGGAAGTCACGACGTCGTCTCGGAAGCATTTTTAGATGAACGACTTTTTGGTGATGCAGGCGAACCAGATCTCGTTGTTGTTTTGGGTCCTGCCCAATGTCTGCCGTATTCCTTGGTATGGGAACTTGCTTACAGTGAAATCGTGTTCGTCGACGAGCCTTGGACCGAACTATCGCTCACCAGTATTTCGTCGGCGATTCAGGAATATGCGTTGCGCCACCGCCGATTCGGTGGAGTTAATACATGACGTCGCGTCTGTATCGCGATGTTGGTGTCGTTCTGCGTACGTACAAACTCGGTGAATCAGATCGGATCATTGTCTTTTTAACGCAAGACCACGGCAAAGTGCGCGCCGTTGCTAAAGGCGTTCGTAAAACGCGTTCCAAGTTTGGTGGACGTTTAGAACCACTTTCGCATGTTGAGTTGCAACTGCACCGCGGCAAGGACCTTGACATCGTGAGTCAAGTTGAAAGCATTGACACGACTGCTGCGGTATTCGGTGATCTTGATTCGATGACTGAAGCAAGTTCAATTCTTGAGGCGGTTGATCAGTTGGTCCCCGATCGAGAACCAGTACCTCAGATGTATCGCATGCTGGTCGGCGCGCGGCAAACGCTGCTGACTCGACCATCACCACTTGTCGTTCCCGCCTTTTTGTGGAAATTGTTAACGGCGGAAGGTTTGCGTCCTCAACTTGATCAATGCGTTTCCTGCGGTGAATCTTCTGATAGTGAATTTGTGGCATTTGACTTTGAATTGGGCGGGGTGGTGTGTCGTTCGTGTCGAAGTGGGCTGGCGGTGTCAGGGCCGGCTTTGGTACTGATGCGCGACATCTTGGGCGGAAGGCTCGGAGAGTCCCTAGATCGTGCATTCAACCCTGATGGTCAACAGTTAAATGACCCAATCATCAATGAGGTTTCGCAACTGGCCACTCGAGCCTTTGAACACCATATTGAACGCCGGTTACGTTCGGTTTCTATTTTTGAACGTCATACGTAGGTTGTTATTCATTGCCATTTTTGGCTGGCCACTCGTCTGAAATGAACAATTTTCCGCTGATGTGCTGGTCATATCCCGTAACCTTTAATGACTATGCCGGCTAAAGATCTCGACCAAATCGTCAACCTGTGCAAGCGTCGTGGCTTTGTGTATCCATCGGCGGAGATTTATGGGGGATTCCGTTCGAGTTACGACTACGGCCCGCTTGGCTCGTTGATGCTTCGGAACGTTCGTGAATCGTGGATTCGCACCATGGTGCAAAAGCGGGATGATGTTGTATTGATCGACGCCGCAATTTTGGGTCCACCGCAGGTCTTTGAAGCCAGTGGACACCTCGCTAACTTCAGCGACCCGCTTGTTGACTGCAAGACCTGTAAGCAACGTTTTCGCGAAGACCACCTTGAGGACAAGTCAGTTTGTCCAAACTGTGGTGCTAAAGACACATTGACTGATGCTCGCGCTTTCAATTTGATGTTCAAGACATTCGCTGGTCCCGTCGAAGGTTCTGGCGCAGAGGTGTATCTCCGTCCAGAGACAGCGCAAGGAATGTTCGTTAACTTTGCCAATGTTCTGCAGACCAGTCGTAAGAAGCCACCGTTCGGTATCGCTCAAGTAGGTAAGAGTTTCCGTAATGAAATCACTCCTGGAAACTTCATTTTCCGAACTCGTGAATTTGAGCAAATGGAGCTTGAGTTTTTTGTTCCACCAGCCGAAGGCCCGAAGTGGTACGAGTACTGGTGCAACGCTCGTTTGCAGTGGTACGTCGACTTGGGTATCCCCTTAGAAATGTTGCGATTGCGTCCACACGATGCTGATGAATTGAGTCATTACTCAGCCGGTACTGCCGACGTCGAATTTGCTTACCCATGGGGTTGGGGAGAACTTGAAGGAATTGCGCAACGCACCAACTTCGATCTCAATCAACATGCCACCCATTCAGGCCAAAAACTTGATTTCTTTGATCAATCAACCAACGAGCGTTACGTTCCCTTCGTGATTGAGCCGGCCGCCGGTGTGAACCGAGCGATGGCGGCGTTCTTGTTGGCTGCTTATGAAGAAGATGAGATTGGTGGCGAAGTTCGTACCGTGTTGCGCCTTCATCCGCGCTTGGCTCCGTACAAAGTCGCTATTTTGCCACTGAGCAAAAAGGATACTTTGACCCCGCTGGCTCGAGAGATATTTGAGGCTCTCGGTGAGCGTTATATGGTCGATTATGACGACACTCAGTCGATTGGTAAGCGTTATCGCCGTCAAGACGAGATCGGTACTCCACTGTGCATCACTGTTGACTTCGACTCGCTTGAAGACGGTTCAGTGACGATTCGTGACCGTGACACCACCGATCAAGTCCGCGTACCGATCGCTGACCTAGAAAATCAAGTGCGACTGCGTCTCGGGTTCTGATTTCAACCTAACCTCGTCTACGGTTAGAAGTAATTCATATTTTCTAAAGGGGAAAACACATGTCAAAAGTCGCTGTATGGGCCAAAATACCAGCCGCTCCTGGAAAGCGCGATGAACTCGCTGCTGCTTTAGGTGCCGCTTTAGAAACAGCCAAGGGTGAAGCAGGGACGATTTATTACATTTTGCACAATGACCCCAATGATGCTGACGCGTTATTCATGTACGAAATGTACGAATCACAAGACGCCTTAACGGCGCATATGGGTTCTGAGGCTTTCAAGGCTCTCGGACCAGCCATCACACCTTTCCTTGGAGGTCGTCCAGAATTGCAGTTCATTGAACCCATTGGCGGAAAGGGCGCCTGATTCAGTCGTGAGTCAGACCCCGACATACCTCGATCGAATTCTGGCGAGTCACCGAGAGGTGGCGTCGCACGACGAACGGGACCTTGAGCAATTAGTGCAACGCTGTGTGGACATGTCCGCGACGAGGGGTTTTGGCAAGCGTTTGATAGCGGATGCGAATGACGGCATCAGCGTGATCAGCGAGATTAAACGGCGGTCACCTTCAAAGGGCGATCTTGCTGAGGGGCTTGATGCAGAACTCATCGCGGCCGCATATGAGTCTGGCGGGGCATCGTGTTTGTCTGTGCTCACCGACGAAGAATTCTTCGGCGGTTCAATTGCAGATCTGCAACGTGCCTCGGCCGCTTGCGGATTGCCAGTGTTGCGCAAGGACTTCACGATTTCTGCTCACGATGTGTGCGATGCGCGGTTGATGGGGGCAGATTGCGTGTTGTTGATTGCCGCTGCGTTGTCTGATGACGAACTCGTGCGGTTTCATCACCTTGCCATAGACATTGGGCTCGATGTACTTGTTGAAATCCACGACGAGAGAGAACTTGAACGAGCACTGACTGCTGACGTAAAAATCGTCGGGGTTAACCAGCGAGATTTGGTCACTTTCCAAGTTGACCATGCTCGTGCATTGCGGATGGCCAACCAAATTCCCGATGGTGTCGTACGAGTCGCAGAAAGCGGTGTGCGTCATGCCCAGGACGCAGCCGAATTACATAACGCCGGATATCACGCAGTTTTGGTCGGTGAGAGTCTGGTGACAGCGCCCGACCCATCAGAAGCGGTCCGAATGTTGCGGTCAGCGTCTCTGTAGAAAGCTCCTGATCATTCCAGTATCCGCCGTCGATTCTTTGTCGGGCGGTACGGTGTCAACATGTTCGTGAAAATTTGTGGCATCACGAATGAGGATGATGCTCTTCTTGCAGTGGCTATGGGTGCCGACGCGGTTGGCTTTGTGTTTGCTCCCTCAACGCGTCAGGTTTCAGCTCAAGTTGTCTATGACATCACTCGGCGATTGCCACCCGAGATATTGACGGTCGGAGTCTTTAAAGATGATCTCCCCGATCGTATTTTTGACATCGTGTCGAAGTCGGGAGTGAAGGCAGTACAACTCCATGGACATGAACCCGTCTCTACCGTGGCTGCTTTGGCCGACAATGTGCGTTGGATTATTAAGGCTGTTGCCGCAGGTTCCCGTGAGGCGCGAATCGCAAACCAGTTCGGAACTGACCTGATTTTGGTGGACGCACCTGAAGCAGGATCAGGAACGGTGTTTGACTGGTCGTTGACTGATCAGATCCCGTCGGGGATTCGCCTGATCTTGGCCGGCGGATTAACTCCCGAAAATGTGGCCGAAGCGGTGAACTATGTGAACCCATGGGGAGTGGACGTATCTTCGGGCGTTGAATCAGCTCCCGGTAAAAAAGATGCGATCAAACTGCGCCGTTTTATTGCTAACGCCCGAGCGGCTGCACCGCCAGAGGACCCGACTTCGGGACTCAACGAATTCCCCTACGACTGGGCCGACGAATAACAAATCGTTGAATTCCAGTAAACGACTAGGCGCTATGCAACTTTGAGTGCGAACATAGAGAGTCTGTTGTGAGGAGTGAAGTGTCTATTTCAGAGAAATCAATTATGTCTGAACCATCTGAAGCGGGTCGTTTCGGTGAGTTCGGTGGTCGTTTCGTGCCCGAAACCTTGGTGCCGGCCTGTCAAGAACTCGAAGCGTCTTTTCGTGAGGCGTGGGCTGATCCCGTATTTCGTGCTGAATTAGATCAAGTTCTACGTGAATACGCCGGTCGACCTTCAATGATCACCGAGTGTTATCAACTCGGAGCAAAGTTGGGCATTCGGTTAGTACTGAAGCGTGAGGACCTGAATCACACGGGGTCGCACAAAATCAACAACGTGTTGGGTCAAGTGTTGCTGGCTAAGCGAATGGGCAAAAAACGCATCGTCGCGGAAACTGGCGCTGGTCAACATGGAGTCGCCTCTGCTACTGCTGCAGCGCTCATGGGTATGTCGTGCAAGGTGTACATGGGAGCAGTGGACGTTGAGCGTCAAGCGCTCAACGTTTTTCGGATGAAGCTTCTCGGGGCCGAAGTCGAAGCTGTGCATAGTGGTAGTCGTACCCTTAAAGATGCAGTGAACGAAGCAATGCGAGATTGGGTCGCATCGGTTGAATCAACGCATTATTGCTTGGGTTCGGTGATGGGGCCGCATCCTTATCCGTGGATGGTTCGCGAGTTCCATCGAGTCATTGGTTCAGAGGCGCGTGAGCAATGTCTTGAGCGCTATGGCAACGATCCAGACTTTGTGGTTGCCTGCGTTGGCGGGGGATCCAATGCGCTCGGAATCTTTTCGGGTTTTGTGGATACCGATGCGCGGTTGATCGGTGTTGAGCCAGCAGGAGGAGCAGCTGTCGGTCGCGGACAACCGGGAGTTGTGCACGGTATGAAGAGCTATCTCATGCAAGACGAATATGGTCAAGTGCAAGAGGCGCATTCAATTTCAGCAGGTCTTGATTACCCGGGTGTTGGGCCGGAGCATTCGTACTTGGCGTCAATCGGTCGAGCCGAGTACCCGACCGTGACTGATGCAGAAGTCATTGAAGCTTTCCAATTAATGGCGAAAGTAGAAGGCATCATTCCGGCTCTTGAGTGTGCGCATGCGTTGGCATGGATCACCCGTGAGGCACCAAAAATGCAAGGAAAAACCGTTCTGATGAACCTGTCGGGCCGTGGCGATAAAGACGTTGGTCAAATGATGGAGATTCTTGGATGAGTGCCTCGGTGTTGACACCGCTTGAGGCCACATTGCGCGCCAAACGAGATGCGGGTCGCAAGATTCTCGTTCCCTATGTCACCGGCGGGCTCCAAGGTTGGGCGGATGCGATCCGGGCAGCCGCAGCCAATGGAGCCGATGTGATTGAAATCGGTCTGCCATTTTCTGATCCAGTGATGGATGGTCCGATTATCCAAGAGGCCTCGCAACGAGCATTGGATGACGGAGCGACACCGGTTTCTATTTTCGAGGGAGTCCGGACTCTTGACGTCGATGTTCCTCTCGTCGTGATGTGTTACTACAACACGGTTCATCACGCCGGCCATGAAAGGTTCGCGTCGCAATTGGTGCAAGCAGGTATTGCGGGAGCGATTATTCCCGATCTGCCACTCGAAGAATCAGGGCCGTGGTGCGCTGCGGCCGACGCGGTCGGATTGTCCACGATTATGTTGGCTGCGCCAACAGCGCCCGATGAACGTTTGCCGAGGGTCTGTGCGCGGGCCCGGGGCTTTGTGTATTCAGTGGGATTGCTGGGTGTGACGGGTGAGCGAACTGAGCTGGCTGCGACTGCGAGTCAATTGGCGAGTCGTCTCAAGAAGATCACGGACGTTCCCGTCATTATTGGAGTGGGAGTGTCCAACAGTGCTCAGGCAGTCGAAGCCTGCAAAGTTGCGGACGGAATCGTCCAGGGAGCTTCGGTGGTGCGACGCCTGATGGAGGGCGGTGCCGACGCGGTTGGGGCCTATGTCGCGGAAGTGCGCGACGCTATTGACGCTGGTTAATCCCTTTCCTGGAGAACGACTTCAATAGGGTGACGAAGTTCATAAGACTCTTTAGTGTCAATTGAAGTTTTTCCGGTGCATCTCTGACATGATGCTAAGTCACCCCTTCCTATTAGGAGATATACATGAAGAAGTTATTAGCCCCCCTAGCCATCATCGGTTTGTTGGTTTCTTGTGGAAGCGACGACTCAGATGTCGCAACAACTGAAGCCCCCACCACTGAAGCCCCCACAACTGAAGCACCTGCCGAAGAGCAAGACATCGTTGCCATTGCCAGTGGCAACGAAGACTTCTCGACTTTGGTAGCCGCAGTTGCTGCCGCTGGACTCGTTGAAGTCCTTCAGGGCGAGGGTCCTTTCACAGTATTCGCCCCGACCAATGATGCCTTTGCTGCTCTCCCCGCAGGATTGGTTGACAAGTTGTTGCTTGAGGAAAACAAAGATGTACTCGTGAAGATCTTGACCTACCATGTGGTGTCGGGTGCCGTGTTGGCTGCTGATGTCACTGCTGGCGAAGTGCCTTCAGTTGAGGGTCAGAACATCACCGTCACCACCGAAGGTGGCGTCATGGTTAATAATGCCAACGTAATCGCAACCGACGTCATTGCTTCAAATGGCGTCATTCACGTGATCGATGCAGTGATTCTTCCCCCAGACGTAGATCCTTCTGCTCTCTGAGTTTGAATTGAAAGAGTAATACGCTGAAGGCGGGCCTCTGGGTCCGCCTTCAGTCGTTCTTGGCCTTGGCGTAGGAAGTGCAATAATTGTCGTCGTGGACCCGATGAAGACGAGTGAAGTGACTAAATGCGAACTCTGCGAAGCCGCCCGATTCACCGAGTGGTATTACGAGGATGATTTGTGCTGGGTGGCTGAGTGTGAAGCGTGTTGCGTTCCGATGATCGTGTGGAAGACCCATGATCCGCAACCAAGTGACGAAATTAAACAGTTGTTGCACGCCCGTCTGCTCGAAGAGGCCACGAAATTCTTTGCTTACGAGCCTTATATTGACGACAACATGCGAAATATCCCCGATCACTATCACGCACACGCGCGAGGTCGGGGATTGTGGTTTGGTCAAACTCCGCCTCGGCGGGATTTGAACTCATAAATTGCTGTAATCAGCAAGGACGGCGGATGGGGCGACCAGACATGGTGATCCTTTCTGTCGAGGGACAGTTCTCATCAAATCACGCAGCGTGAGATTTTCCGATAGGTCATTCGGACTATTCGCTCGTTCTGCCACTAAGAGTGGTTAAACCACTACTCGTTGTAATTTTCCGTCATTGGTCCGACGGCATTCACTTACTCGGTGATCTCGGCTTCTAAGGTGGCGTCATGAGTTCATTTCCCCGCCCAATCCAGGTTCTTCCTCATCGTGCACCGTTTCTATTCGTTGATGAAATCACCTCGGTTGAACCGGGAGTGTCGGCTTCTGGTCGGTGGCACCTAACTGGCGATGAATGGTTTTTTGCTGGTCATTTTCCAGGTCGTCCGACGTTGCCTGGTGTTTTGATGTGTGAAGCCATCGCTCAAATGGGCGCCATCGCAGTATTGGTGGGCGGTCATCATGAGGGGAAGATTCCGCTTTTCGGTGGTCTTGACTCGGCGCGTTTTCGTCGGCAAGTTCAGCCCGGAGACACTCTTGAATTAGAGGTTCAGTTAGGGCGAATGTCTGCTCGAGCCGGAAAGGGATCTGGCAAAGCGCTTCTTAATGGAGCAATCGCATGTGAATGCGAGTTGATGTTCGTCCTCGTCGACGCGTAAATCAAAGCCTATGGAATCAGGCGGGCGCCACAATCAAAGATCCGTTGTGTCCGCCGAAACCGAAGTTATTCGAAATTGTGGGTCCGGGTTTCCACTCACGCGCCGTTCCCATCACGACATCAATGTTGACGTCATCATCTAAGTGGACTGTGCCAGCGGTGGCGGGAATCAATTTATGTTGGAATGACAACAGGACGGATGCGGCCTCAAGGGCACCGGCTGCGCCTAAGGCATGGCCGGTTACTCCTTTGATACTGGTGACGGCTGGTCGATGAGGAAACACAGTTGCCATCGCGGCAGCCTCGGCGGCGTCATTCAAAGGAGTTGAAGTTCCGTGAGCATTGACGTACACAATCGATTCATGAGTGAGTCCAGCTTCGTCTAAGGCGAGTCGCATGCAATTGATTGCACCACGGCCCCCTGGTGACGGAGCTGTGATGTGGTGGGCATCGGCGTTACTGGCTGATCCCAATATTTCGCCCAATATTGTTGCCCCACGAGTAACGGCATGGTCCCAAGCCTCGAGTACAAAAATTCCTGCGCCCTCGCCCATTACGAAGCCATCGCGATCGCGATCGAACGGACGACTTTGGCCAGTTGATGACAGTGCAGTCATGTTGTTAAAACCAGCCAATGATGATGGGGTAGCGGCGGCTTCAGTGCCGCCACTGACGATGGCATCGCAGCGACCCATGGCAATGAGTCGCGCTGCATAACCCAACGCGTGGGTTGAGGCCGCACAAGCGGTGCTGATTGTTTCGTTCGGACCCTGAAGGCCATACTTCATCGAAATGGCAGCACCTGAAGCGTTCGCCATCATCATGGGGACAAGAAACGGAGAAACACGTCGCTCGCCTTTTTCTAGTCGAATCTGAATCTGCTCTTCAAGAGTTCCGAGTCCACCGATACCCGTTCCGAGTATTACTCCAAAACGAGTCGGGTCAACGCCGAGTTCACCGGCTTGAGCCATCGCCTCGGCTGCCGCAGCCACCGCGAACTGTTCAACACGGTCAGCGCGACGGGCCTCTTTGGCATTGTTGTTAAACCACGGAAGAGGATCCCAATCAGCAATGGTGACCCATTTGCCAGAGGTGATTCCGGGACCTAACAATCCCGACCAAAAGTTCTCCTGACCAACGCCACATGGGGCAACGACGCCGAGACCCGTGATGGCAACTCGGCGTCCTAACATCAGGAGAGCTTTCCAACAATCAGGTTGTAGGCCTGGCCGACCGTCTTGACGTCTTCAATTTCACTCTCTGGAACTTCAACATTGAATTCTTCTTCAAGTGCCATCACGAGTTCCACGAGATCAAGGCTGTCGGCATCGAGGTCATCACCAAATGAAGCCTCAAGGGTGACTTTGTCGGCATCGACGCTCAAAACATCAACTGCGCACTTGCGAAAGCGGGCGAAAAGTTCTTCATTCATTGTTGTTCTCCTTTGCTAGCCACATGGCAACGGTTCTTACTGTAAACGCTGGAGCGTTCGGATTGGGTGTTTTCCAAGTGAACTTCGACTAATGACCCATACGACTAATGACCCATACGACTAATGACCCATACGACTAATGACCCATACGACTAATGACCCATACCAAGCCCACCGTCAACTGGAATCACTGCACCGGTGATGTATGCAGCGTCGGGGGATGCGAGGAACACAATTGTTCCCGCTATTTCTTCGGGACTTGCGAGGCGTCCCAACGGAACGGCGTCGGTTAACGCCGAAACTCGATCCTCAGACAGTGCAGCCAACATGTCTGTTGCAACAGGACCTGGTGCGACGACGTTGGCAGTGATTGTTCGACTACCCAGTTCTCGGGCGATCGAACGGGTGAGACCAATGAGTCCCGATTTTGATGCGGAATAATTGGCCTGTCCCGCCGAACCAAGCATGCCAACAACGCTGCTGACGAAAATCATTCGACCTCTACGGGCTTTCAACATTCCTTGCGCAGCACGTTTCGCAACGCGATATGCCGCAGTCAGGTTGGCATCAATAACATCTGCGAAATCGGATTCAGACATGCGAAGTATCAACATGTCTTTAGTCATTCCGGCATTGGATACCAAAATTTCAACCGGACCAAAATGCTTTTCAATAGCGGTAAACGCGGCATCAACTTCAACTGAACTGGTGACATCACATTTGACCGCAAAGAATCCGTCGGGTGGTTCGCTGGAATTGTATGTCACTGCAACGCGGTCTCCAAGTGCGGCAAACCTTTGAGCAGTTGCGAGCCCGATACCGCGTGATCCGCCAGTGATCAGAACTACTCGACCGCTTGATTGAGGCATCGATGAATCTTCGGGCATTAGCGACCCTCCCACTTAATGATCGCGCTCGCTGCCGTCATTCCGGCACCAAATCCAACCAATAAAACCGTGTCGCCCTTTTTGAGCAAACCAGTTTCAGCAGCATGAACAAGTGCTAGCGGAATGGAGGCCGATGATGTATTGCCAGTGAATTGCAAAACGATCGCCGCTTTTTCAATGGGAATTTCTAATCGCTCACAAGCTGATTGGATAATGCGGATATTGGCTTGATGAGGAATAACCACATCAATATCGGCTGATGTTAAACCAGCAGCAGCAAGAGATTTCTGGGCGCTATCTACCATGATGCGCACGGCACGTCGGAATACTTCTTTGCCCTCCATCTTGATAAACCCACCAAGATCGGCGTAGAGGGCATCTTCTGCCGAACCGTCGGCATCAATATCCCAAGCCAACATTTGGCCAGGCCCGTGGACTGCTTCAAGAACCACTGCGCCTGATCCGTCAGCGAAGAGCACAGCAGTATTGCGGTCTGACCAGTCGGTGATTCGCGACAGTGTGTCAGTACCGATGACGAGAACTTTGTTGGATCCCATGGCGATGAGTCCATGAGCAACAGTGAGCGAATACACGAAACCGCTACACGCGGCATTGACATCAAACGCACCACACTTCAATCCAAGCGCATGCTGGACGGTGGCCGACGTTGCGGGTACACAACGATCTGGGGTCGTGGTTGAGAGCACCAGAGCATCAATTTCTAACGGATCAATTCCCGCCATTTCGAGAGCCGCCGAGGCCGACTGGATGCTGAGTTCGGCAGTACTACCTCCGATGTGACGTTCGGAGATTCCGCTGCGCTCGCGAATCCATTCGTCGGAAGTTTCGAGAGTCTGGCTGAGGTCATCGTTAGTGACAACTTTTGGAGGAAGCGCGCTGGCCCAACCAGTAATCACCGCGCCACGAATTCCGGGTGGAGTTGCCGGCATGTTAAATCGTCCTAAGCCAGGCGATGGGCTGGCGAAGTGTCACGCGCTCACCTTCGACCGCAATAAATGATTGAAGGATTCCTTCGAAGACGGATACAACGGGAGTGTCACCGATACTGCCCAAGGACTGTCCGATTGAGATGCGATCTCCTGCTTGTATTGTCGCTATCGGAATGAAGACACCAGAAGCCGGACTGACCACCAAACGCTCGACGGCAAATAGATGTTCGCCTTCATGCTGTTGCAGTCCAGTAGGGGCGGCGTTGTTGACCCATTCAATGAATTTGTCGAGTTCGTCGGGTGTGGCGACGGAGATTGTTCGGACGCCCTCAAGGGTTCGCTTGGCCATTCCAGTGAGAACCCCACCTGGACCAAGTTCTGCGAGCCCAGTGACACCCAAATCAGCAAGCGTGAGCAAACATTGCTTCCATCGCACTGGGCTGGATAGTTGAGCCGATAACAGACTGGTCCATTCGTCGCCATGGTCGTGAGCGATGGCATCAACGTTGCTCACGATCGGAACTTCGGTATCACGAGGTTGAGCGGCACCAATGGCTACTCGTAATCGCTCACGAGCCGGTGTCATGAACGGAGTATGGAAAGCACCAGATACCGGTAGTGACATTGCCTTTTTTGCACCGAGCTCTTTGGCGATCTCAACTGCTCGAGCGACGCCTTCGGCTGAACCGGCGATCACGATCTGTCCAGGAGCATTGAAATTAGCGACCCACACATCGCTATCGGCCCGACGGCAAGCAACTTCAACCAGCTCATCATCGAGACCCAAGATTGCTGACATGGTTCCGGGATTGTTTTGCCCTGCTTCATGCATGGCCTCGGCTCGCTCAACGACCAGACGTACCCCGTCATCGAAGCCAAGTGCTCCAGTTGCTGTTAAAGCCGTGTATTCACCCAAACTGTGACCCGCGCAAAAACTTGGTTCGACTCCGAGACGTTCTACTGCGTCTAGCACCATCAAGCTTGAAACAAATGTTGTGAGCTGAGCGTTACGAGTGTCTTTGAGTTCTTCTGCATCAGCATCGAGTAAGAGACGACCGACGTCGCGTCCTGAAACATCGGAGGCTTCTTCAACGAGATCCCAAGAATCATGTTCGGTCCACGGGCGACCCATACCTGGACGCTGTGATCCTTGACCCGGAAAGGTAAATGCCAGCACGATTAGAAGTTAGACGCTGGCGGCTCTCGAAACGGGCTACCAACGAGTAATGACGTTGAAACAAGCCATAAATAGTGAGTCCTTTTCGGTGATGGGGGCTAACATATTTGGGTCGCCCCGGTAGCCCAACGGCAGAGGCAGCGGTCTCAAACTCCGTACGGTGTGGGTTCAAATCCCACCCGGGGCACGACAATCCTGGTGGCGTACTCACACGATTTTTCGGGTGTGTTCGCCACCAGTTCTTTTCCTACGAGATTTTTAGACAGGTAGGCTCACGATGTGGGTCAGCGAATGATCGAACGGCGATTAAGAGAGACGGGTGTACGTCTTCGTCGACTGCGAGCCGAACTGGCGATTGTGGATGAACAATTAAGTCATTTGGTTGACGAAGCAGAAGATAAGGCACTGCGGTCACTGGTGTCTGAAACCTCAGGTGCGGGGATGGAATATCGCGAGGCCCGCCTACATGCCGATGCCATGCGTCAGCATCGGGTACATGTTCAATCTTCAATCACTGAACTCGAAACCAAGCAAGATGAACTTCTGGACAAGTTGAGCCGTTCCTGAGTAGTTCCTTGTCGTTGAGGCATGCGGAACGAAAAAGTGCTTGAATACAACTCATGAGTATTCGAGTGGTGATTGCTGAAGACGAGGCCATTATTCGTCTCGACCTACGCGAAACCCTCGAAGAAGAGGGCTATGAGGTCATCGGAGAAGCGGGGCGGGGAGACGTCGCCCTCGACCTGATCCGCGAACTCAAACCCGATTTGGCGATTTTGGACGTCAAGATGCCCGGTATGGATGGCCTTGAAGTCGCCCGCATGATTGGCGATGAGAAGATCTGTGGTGTTTTGGTTCTGACTGCGTTTAGCCAACGCGAAATCATTGAACAGGCGCGTGACGCCGGAGCATTGGCATATCTCGTCAAGCCTTTTCAAAAAAGTGATCTCATTCCAGCGATTGAAGTTGCCATTGGTCGTTTTCGCGAACTGCAAGCATTAAACGGACAGATGGAAGTTCTTGAAGAGCAACTTGAGGCTCGAAAGATCATTGATAAAGCCAAAGGACGTCTGATTGACGAGTTCGGTTTGAAAGAGCAAGAAGCTTTCTCGTTTATTCAACGAACTGCTATGAAAGATCGTTCACGTATGAGAGATGTTGCTGAAAAGATCTTGTCGGGAGATCTACGACCTTGAGCGCAGCAGATGTACACGAGAAGACTCTGCTTGTTCTTGACGGCAACTCACTGACCTATCGAGCCTTCTACGGAATTCCGACCGATATGGTCACCGCTAGTGGTCAAGTGACGAATGCCGTGTACGGCATGACGTCAATGTTGTTAACCCTTCTCAAAGATCACAAGCCGAGTGGCATCGTGGTCGCCTTTGATCGTCCTGAACCTACGTTTCGTCACATTGCTGAACCTTCTTATAAAGCTCAGCGCGAGGCGAGTCCAGACATTCTGCGTCAGCAAATGGGAATTGTTAAAGAGTTGTTGACGGCGATGGGGGTCAGCATTTGTGAATTGTCGGGATTCGAAGCCGATGACGTGATTGCAACAGTCGCCGATCAAGCCGTTGACATTGGATACAAGGTCATCATCGTTACTGGTGACCGCGATAGTTACCAACTTGTTCGCGACCCAGATGTGCGGGTGCTCTACAACAAACGGGGTGTCTCCGATTACGCGTTGTACGACGAGGCCGGAATCTTCGAACGAACGGGTGTCACGCCGCGTCAATACATCGCTTATGCGGCATTACGTGGTGACCCCAGTGACAACTTGCCTGGTGTGCCTGGAGTCGGTGAAAAAACGGCGGCGAAGTTGATCGCAACGTATGGCGGGTTGGACGGAATTTTTGAACACGCTCATGAACAAACACCAAAGTTGAAGTCGTCGCTTGTAGAAAATGAGCAACTGGCTCGCAAGAACGAAGATCTCATGACTCTTCGACATGACGCGCCGATTGAAATTGATCTCGCAAATTTAGCGGTCACACCGAACGCTCCTGAAGTGGCACGACTCTTTGACTTCTTGGAATTTAAGTCAATGCACAATCGTTTTAAAGAGGTGCTCAAAATCTTGGGACATGGCACCGAAAATGAGTCACCGGTCGGCGCTGAAAGCATTGACGAATCTCAGGTGTTACATGCCGATGTGACGACTGCTGAATCTTCAGCGGCTGTTGTATCGCTGTTAACTTCTGATCGTCTCTTCAATATTGCTGCTGAGTGGATTGGCGAACCAGGGCGATCTGAACTTGTCGGTCTCGGAATAACGTCAGAAGTTGATCAGTCAGCAACGATGTGGGTGTCGGCGAAATTGCTGAGTGACGACGGTGTTAAAAAGGCGCTACAGAATTGTTCATTTAGAGCCCACGATGCGAAGCCCATCATGCGTAGTTTGTTGCGCTTGGGCATTGATTTGCAGGGTCTAGTGCTTGATACAGCGATCGCCGCCTATCTCATTGATCCGGCACAGAATCGCTACTCACTTGCCGATTTGGTCACCAAGTATTCCAACGTCAGATTTCCCGATGATGCGGCCGCGAACTCGGGTCAACTTGATCTCGATGCCACTGGCGTTGATGACGCCCAACGAAGCGGTCGGAATGCTTTGGCGACGCATCATGTGAGCGAAGAGTTACTGCGGGCACTTGATGCTCAAGGAATGCGTGCACTGTATGACGACATGGAGAATCCCTTGGTTCGTGTCCTCGCTCGAATGGAGTTTTTGGGAATTGCCGTTGACAGAGAACAATTGAAGTCAATCGCCGTTCGTTTAACTAATGAAGCACGTGAGTTGTCCGAGAAGATCCAAGCGCTTGCTGGGTACTCGTTCAATCCGAACTCAACGGCTCAACTTGGAAAAATTCTGTTTGAAGAAAAAGGTCTCACGCCACCTAAGAAAACCAAAACTGGTTATTCGACGGACGCCGCAACACTGGAAAAACTGCGAGATGAATGGCCAGAGTTTATTGACCCCCTGATGCGCTATCGCGAAATGGAAAAACTGCGCGGAACCTACGGCGAAGGTTTGCTGGCTGAAGTTGCAATCGATGGTCGAATTCATGCAACTTTTAATCAGACGGTCGCTCGCACGGGCAGATTGTCAAGCGATCAACCGAACTTGCATAACATCCCCACACGTACCGAAGAGGGACGAGTTTTTCGAACTGCATTCGTTGCTGCTCCAGGATGTGAATTGATGGTGGCCGACTACAACCAGATTGAGTTGCGTTGCATTGCTCACTTAGCCAATGACCCCGGACTCATTGAGGCATTTACCAGCGGTCAAGATGTACACAGCGCAACGGCAGCACGAGTATTTGGTATCGCTCAAAGTGACGTCAGTTACGAACAGCGTTCGAAAGCCAAGATGGTGTCCTACGGTTTGGCCTACGGTATGGAAGCGTTCGGTCTTGGCCAACGACTGGGTATTCGAACCGATGAAGCCGCCGAGATTCTGAACGCTTACTTCGCCGCTTTCCCGAATGTTCAGGCGTATATGGATCGCACCGTTGCTGAAGCAAAAACTCGGGGCTACACCGAAACTCTGTTTGGTCGCCGTCGACGTATTCCTGAACTCGAGAATTCGAATTTCAGAATTCGCCAAGCAGGTGAGCGACAAGCAATGAACGCGGCCATTCAGGGCTTGGCTGCTGACATTTTCAAAATCGCCTTGATTCGGATAGACGCTGCATTAAGTGAAGCGAAGTTGGCGAGTCGCTTGGTGTTGCAGGTGCACGATGAAGTGATTGTTGAAGTTCCCCATGCCGAAAGAGATCAGGTGGAGAAGTTGGTGCTTGACATCATGCAAAATGCCACTGCGCTAGATGTTCCGCTAGCAGTTAACTCAGCGTGGGGAGCGACTTGGGCCGAGGCCAAGTCGTAGTTGCTGGTGCTGGTAAGCGGTTGTGTGTGATGGTTGATCATTGGTTTGAGCCGATGGCCAGTCATATGGGTCGCGCCTATTTGCGCTATTCGTTTACCAAGGGAACTGTTCAAGAAGTTGATTTCTTAGTTCAGCATTTGAATCTTCAACCGGGTCAACGGGTTTTAGATGTGGGCTGCGGACCGGGGCGCCACGCCCATGAGTTGGCGCGCCGAGGAGTCATTGTTCATGGAATTGATATCAGCCATGACTTCATCGCCATCGCTCATGAAGATGCGGTTCTGGGTTCAACTTTTGAACGTCTAGATGCCCGCCAATTGGGGGAGGCGTCGCACCTTCGTGATTTCGATGCGGTGATTTGTTTATGCCAAGGCGCATTTGGGCTGATGACGGCTCAAGGCGACGATGAGGTGGTGATTCGAGGGATGGCCACTTGTTTGAGGCAGGGTGGTCAACTTGCCTTGTCGGCCTTTAACGCTTATTTCGCAGTGAAGTACCACCTAAATGCTCATTTTGATGCCCAATCGGGCGTGTCACATGAGGTGACGGAGGTCAAGAACAACCGCGGTGAAACCCGTTCAGTCGACTTGTGGACGGGTTGCTACACGCCTCGAGAATTGCGACTTTTACTGTCTTTGAGCGGTTTCGAGGTCAACTCAATTTCGTCAGTCGAGCCGGGCGCGTACAAGTTGGCTGATCCGACTGTTGAGTCGCCTGAATTTTTGGTGCAGGCAATCAAGCTCTGACACCGCCGTAAAACCTGAGGAAATGGGGGAATAGTGCCCCTGGACTGGTAACTTTGCAGGGTTCTGTCGTTCGGCGGAACATGTCCCTGTCCAACAACGCCGGCTCATGTTATGGGTTCGTCGTTCATATGAAAGTGAATATCCCTTGTCCGACACTCTGAGCCCCTCCACATCAAATTCTTCCGCAATGGGAACTTTTGATGCCGAAGGAAATTACGTTCCCCGCCAAATTACTGAAAACGACCTAGTTGGTTCATTCGCCGATGCGATTGAAGGCACCATGGTCGAAGTCGAAGACGGTCAAGTCGTTTTCGGAATCGTTGTAAAGATCGACAAAGACGAAGTTCTTCTCGATATTGGCTACAAGAGTGAAGGGGTTATTCCATCACGTGAACTCAGCATTCGTAACGATGTTGATCCGGGCGAAATTGTCAAACTCGGTGAGCAGGTTGAGGCTTTAGTTCTCACTAAAGAAGATAAAGAAGGTCGTTTGATCCTTTCCAAGAAGCGTGCTCAGTACGAGCGTGCATGGGGAACGATTGAGAAGAAGAAAGAAGACGAAGAAATGGTCGAAGGCCTCGTCATTGAGGTCGTCAAGGGCGGTCTGATCGTCGACATCGGCTTACGCGGATTTTTGCCCGCATCACTTGTTGAGTTGCGTCGTGTCCGTGACTTGATGCCGTATGTCGGCAAAGTTTTGCAAACAAAGATTATCGAACTTGATAAGAATCGCAACAATGTCGTTTTGTCTCGCCGTGCTTTCCTTGAAGAGACTCAAAAAGAGGCTCGCGATGGCTTCTTGACCAACCTCAAGGTTGACGACGTCCGTGAAGGTGTCGTGTCGAGCGTTGTTGCGTTCGGTGCATTCGTCGATCTCGGCGGCATGGACGGACTCATTCACGTCAGCGAATTGTCATGGAACCATGTTGATCACCCAGGTTCAGTGGTTGCCATTGGCGACAAGGTCACCGTCAAGGTCCTCGACATTGATTACGAACGTGAGCGCATCAGTTTGTCACGCAAGCAGACCGAAAAAGACCCATGGGAAGTATTCGCTTCTGGTCACGAAGTCGGTCAGCTTGTGTACGGCCGTGTCACCAAGTTGGTTCCATTCGGTGGATTCGTTCAAGTCGGCGAAGGTATCGAAGGTTTGGTGCACATCTCAGAAATGAGCACCCAGCACGTCGAAGCCCCCGAGCAAGTTGTCACTCCCGGCGAAGAGTTGTGGGTCAAGATCATTGATCTTGATCTGGCTCGTCGTCGCATCAGCCTCAGTATCAAGCAAGCTGCTGAAGGTGGAGAACTCGCCGAGGAATACCGCAAGCACTTCGAAGTTGACGAGCACGGCAACTGGTCAGCCGGCGCTGATGATGCGTCACGTGAAGCGACTTGGGCTGAGTACTACGGCGAAGGTGGTCAAGGAGCTGCTGAAGCGGCTGCTGCTGCCGAAGCCACTGAAACAAACCCAGAGGCCTGATCATTCGGGCTTACGGCCCGATTTTGATGATTCCCATTTTGACCGCCCGGATGACCGCATGAGTGCGGTCCCGGGCGTCAATTTTTGTGTAGATAGACGCGAGGTGGTTCTTTACCGTCTTTTGACTGATGAACATGTTGCTGGCAATTTCTGGCGTTGACTGACCTTCGGCGAGAAGCTGGAGAACTTCCATTTCGCGATCGCTCAGAATGGATTCTTGATGTGTTCTCGTGTCCTCGGCTTCGTCTAATAACGCATGGGCGAATTCTGGAGAGATGATCACATCGCCATCACAAGCCATCTGGAGAGCCGTGAGTACTTCGTCAAAGGTGGCATCTTTGGTCAGATATCCGATTGCGCCCGCTTTGAGGGACTTTCGAATGAGATCTGTTTCCACGTGCATCGTCAGCATGACGATTCGTTGCCGTGCATCGGCGTCCATGATGGCTCGACATGCCGATATTCCGTCGCCACCGGCCATAGAAATATCCATCAAGATGATGTCGGGCTGCTTGTTTAAAGCGATGCCGATTGCGCTCGTACCATCAGCAACATCGGCGACGACTTCATGGCCGCAATCTTCAAGTTGCCTCTTCAACGACTGCCGTAAAAGATGATGATCATCAACGAGCATGATTCTCACGATGAAACCTCGGCTCCGCCATTTTGGATATGAGTGAGAGGTAACAAGAAGAGAATTTCGGTTCCGTAATCAGCGTTCGGTAACGGGGATGAAATCTCGATCTTGGCTCCGATTGATTCGGCTCGCTCGATGATTCCAGTTATTCCGTATGAGTCGTCGCGAGCGTGAGTGGCCTGTAGACCGATTCCGTTATCAGAAACTGAGGTGATCCAGAGATCGCCAACCACTGATGACTGAATCAAAATTTCTGAACATTGTGAATGCTTTTCTGCATTTAGAATTGCCTCCTTGAACATCTCCCAGATCTCGCTCAACCAGTATGGGTCGGTGATGACAGGCAATGAAATCTTTCGACGCACGTTGATGTTCGAGCGATCCGCTACACGGTTGGCGAAATTTTCGACGGTGTCAGCAAGCGAAATCTGTTCGTCATGTCCGCTACGAAGATCAAAGAGCATCTCTCTGACCTCAGTGATTGTCTTGCTGATGTGGCCGCGGATGATGCCGAGTTCGTCAATAGTGGTTTGATCCTGTTCAAGTCGTATTAAACGATCGAGTTCGATACCAATAAAAGCCAGAGTGCTGCCCGTTCTGTCGTGTAAATCTCGAGCGATGCGCAGTCTCTCTTCGTTTGCACTATTGCGTCGAATATCGCGAAAGAGGCGTGAATTATCTACCGCAACACCGAGTGCATCGGCGATTCCGGTCAGAATCTGTACAGCCTGATCAATGTCTTTCTTAATCCTCCATTCAGCGGCGATCAACCCGACGACGAGTCCCCGCGAACGCAACACGCAATAAGCGCCAGTCCGGGCCTCTTTTGCGAAGCCCTGTTGGTCCGGCGTTAAGTCGACCGCAATTGTTCGATGAACCAAAAGAGCGGCATAAATATGCTCGGGTAACTGATCAAGGTTGAGGCAAATATTCTTGGCCGATCCTCGACCCCGCACAATAGAGAAATTTGTGGCATCTGTATCAGCCAACAAAATCGTCACTATGTCCGCATCAATCAGATCCTGAACCTGCGACACACCCTGGTCTAGAACTTTGTCAAGGTCAAACGAGGAGGGGAGGGTGATGGCTATCTTTTGCAACGCCAAAAGAATTTGATTTGCCGAGGACAACTTGTCGATGTGACCTTGATCGATGCCCTGACGGCGTTCAAACCCAGTCGGCGGATCAGTCCGGGTCTGTCGACGATCAACAAGTGGCCATGAGAGTTCACCCGTGGAATCTTGGCCGACGACAGCCCTCATAGACGGGTGATTAGCCGAAGGCTGTTTGCGACTTCGAGCAATCCTTCGGTCGTCCACGAATAGTTAGAGTACCTGGCGACGTATGCCGTAGCGTGACAGTGTGATTCTCGTGGGATTAACTGGTGGTATCGGTTCGGGCAAGTCGACCGTGTCGTCTTTGCTCGAAGATAAAGGTGCAGTGATTATTGACGCCGATGCGATCGTGCGCGAAGTCCAGTTGCCGGGTTCACCGGTCTTGGTAAAACTCGCCGAGAAATTCGGTGCTGAAGTTTTGGCAAGCGATGGATCTCTTGATCGCCAAGCCGTGGCCAATATCGTTTTTACTGATCCCGACGCGTTGAAAGCGTTGAACGCCATTGTTCATCCAGCGGTAGGTCTCGAAATGAACCGCCGCATGATTGAGCAGCGCACAACGAACAACGTCGTCATTCTTGATATCCCACTATTGACCGAGAATCCGCGTGAAGGATTGCAAGGCAAAATTGTCGTAGACGTTCCCGTCGAGGTTCAAGTCGTGCGTCTCACCAAGTTCCGTGGTTTTGACGAAGCAGATGCCCGTGCCCGTATCGGCCGACAGGCGACCCGAGAGCAACGACTCGAGACTGCTGATTTTGTCGTTGACAACGCTGGTGATCTGGCCGCACTAAAACCCCAAATTGAAAAGTTGTGGGAGTGGCTGAAATCTCTTCCGCAACTTCCGCATGACTACGAACCAGTGACGCCTATTCCCAATGCTGGGCCGAAAACACCTGATACAAAATCATGACCCATCATGAATGATTTAGAAGACATTCCTTTTCGCGTTGTTTCCGATTATTCGCCCGCCGGTGATCAACCAAAAGCGATTGCTGAACTTTCTACTGGACTTGATTCAGGTCTGCGTTTTCAAACGCTCCTAGGAATTACTGGCTCAGGCAAAAGCGCAACGGTTGCTTGGACTATTGAAAAGACACAACGGCCGACCTTGATCCTCGCGCCTAACAAGAGTCTTGCTGCTCAACTGGCTCAAGAAATGATGGAATTCTTCCCCGATAATCGAGTTGAGTATTTTGTCAGTTATTACGACTACTACCAACCCGAGGCGTACATCGCCTCGTCGGACACTTTCATCGAAAAAGACTCATCAATCAACGATGACATTGATCGATTGCGACATTCGGCTACTGCAGCGCTTCTGACTCGTCGAGATACAATCGTTGTTGCCTCAGTGTCCTGTATTTACGGTATGGGTGACCCTGATGAATATCGGGGTCAACTGCTCGAACTGCACACCAACGTTGATTATGACATGCGCAGCATTCTGCGGCGTCTCGTTGATTTGCAATATGACCGTAATGACATGAGTCTCGGGCGTGGAAAGTTTCGTGTTCGTGGTGACACGATAGAAATTCACCCCGCCTATGAAGAGTCAGTCCTGCGGGTTGAAATGTTTGGAGATACGGTCGAACGCTTGACCATGATTGATCCACTAACGGGCGAGACACTGCGAGAGTTGAATAGAACGCTCGTTTTTCCGGCCACCCACTATGTGGCTGGCGACGAGCGTATGCGTCGCGCAGTTGTTGGGATTGAAAGTGAGTTGCAAGAACGCTTGGCTTTCTTTGAAGCCGAAGGAAAACTACTGGAAGCACAGCGTTTGCGTATGCGCACTCAATACGACTTAGAAATGATGCAAGAAGTCGGCTACTGCAACGGCATTGAGAACTATTCAATGCATATTGATGGTCGGCAGCCCGGAGAGCCACCCTTTACATTGCTCGATTATTTCCCTAAAGATTTCTTGTTGGTCATTGACGAAAGCCATGTCGCTGTGCCGCAATTGCACGGCCAGTTTGCGGGCGACCGCAGTCGAAAGAATATTTTGGTAGATCACGGTTTCCGGTTGCCGAGCGCTCGTGACAATCGGCCCTTGCATTTCGAGGAAGTTATTGAACGGGTAAATCAGTGCATCTTCTTGTCGGCGACCCCCAGTCCGTACGAGTTGGGTATTTCCAATCAGGTTGTCGAACAAATTGTCCGTCCAACTGGTTTAGTCGATCCTGAGGTCATCATTAAGCCAACCAAGGGTCAGATCGATGACTTGATGGATCAAGTGAATACGCGAGTCACGATGGGCGACCGAGTCTTGGTGACAACCTTGACGAAGAAGATGGCCGAAGATCTCACTGAATACTTACTTGAACAAGGAATGCGGGTGCGTTATCTGCATTCGAATATTGACACGATTCAACGTATTGAAATTCTGCGAGCATTACGTCTAGGTGAGTTCGACGTTTTAGTTGGTATCAACCTTTTGCGTGAAGGTTTGGATTTGCCGGAAGTGAGCCTGGTGGCCATTCTTGACGCCGACAAAGAGGGCTTTCTCCGAAGTGAGACATCGCTGATTCAGATGATCGGACGAGCCGCCCGAAATGTAGATGGTCAAGTTGTGATGTATGCAGATCGAGTGACCCCATCAATGGAGAAAGCAATATCGGAAACAAACCGACGACGCCAGTTGCAGGTTGCTTACAACCTTGAGCACGGCATTAACCCGCAAACAATTCGTAAGGCAGTCAGCGATATTTTGGCTCTATTGCATATTGGTGGTGATGATTCTGCTCCTGTACCAGGCAAAGACCGTCGTCGTCAGAAGGAACGAGAAAAAGTACAAAGCGAGTTGCGTACATTGCCACAGCAAGAAATCTCGCGACTCATCATCACTTTGGAACAAGAGATGCAGGAAGCTGCTGCGGACCTCAAGTTTGAATATGCAGCGCGTTTGCGTGACGAAATCAACGATCTCCGTCGGCAAATAAAAGATGCAGGTTAAGTCGTGACCGCTTCTGATTCACTAGCCTTCGCTCATGTCTGATCGTCTCATCGTTCGTGGCGCCCGCCAGCACAATCTCAAGAACATCAGTATTGATATTCCCCGAGACAAGATGGTCGTTTTCACGGGCCTTTCTGGATCAGGTAAGTCTTCTCTAGCCTTTGACACCATTTATGCCGAAGGGCAACGTCGTTATGTCGAATCCTTGAGTGCTTATGCCCGCCAATTTTTGGGTCAAAAGGATCCCCCGGATGTTGACTTCATCGAGGGCTTATCTCCGGCTATTTCTATTGATCAAAAGTCGGCGAGTAGCAACCCGAGGTCAACAGTTGGGACTATGACCGAGGTCTATGACTATTTGCGTTTGTTGTATGCCCGTATCGGCGTTCAACATTGTCCAAATGATGGAACGAAGTTGGCACTGCAGACGCCAGAGGAAATCGTTGATCGAGTACTAACCCTTGAAGAGGGAACTCGTTTCATGGTTTTGGCGCCCGTTGTCAAAGGCAGAAAAGGCGAGTATGAAGCACTGCTGAATGATTTCGCTGGCCAGGGTTTTGTACGGGCGCGAATTGATGGCGAGATCGTCGACATCACAGAGTTTTTGAAGACTGATCAAAAACTTGGTCGTTATGACCAGCACACCATTGAGATAGTGATCGACCGTTTAGTAGCCAAGGGCGATAATCGTCGTCGACTGTCCGACAGTATGGAAACGGCTCTCAAGTTCGGTGAAGGCGTCGCTCAAATTTTGGTGACTGAATCTGATGAGATATTGACCTTTAGTCAGTTTTTAGCGTGTGCTAAATGTGGCGAATCGTTTGAAAAGCCCGAACCCAAGAACTTTTCGTTTAACTCACCGTATGGCGCGTGTGTCACTTGCGATGGTCTCGGAACAACTTTTGAAGTCGATCCCGAACTGGTCATTCCAGATGGAGATCTAGCCTTGAGTGCTGGTGCGATTGCTCCGTGGAAAAGTGCGACGACCGGGTTTTTCCTGCGAATTCTTGAATCAATCGCCGAAGATCACAAGATTGATCTCAATAAGCCGTGGGACAAACTGTCGGCAAAGTCCCAGAAGATCGTTCTGCATGGTCTACCAGGAAATGTCGTTGTTAAGTTTAAGAATCGCTATGGCAAGGCCCGCCAGTTCAATACCACCTTTGAAGGTGTGATCCCGTGGATTAAGCGTCGGCACGAACAGGCCGAAAGCGATTGGAGTCGCGAACAATATGAGGGTTATATGCGGCTTGTTCCGTGCTTGGCCTGTGCAGGGGCGAGATTAAAGCCCGCAACACTAGCGATCACAATCAATGGAAAGCACATTTCAGAAGTTTGTGACATGTCTATTGGCGACTCGGCGAAGTTTTTAGGCAAGCTCACTTTGTCCGAACGTGATCGCACAATCGCTGAAAGAGTTGTCAAGGAAATTAATGCTCGGCTGGGCTTCCTGCTTGATGTGGGTCTTGACTATCTGAGTCTGTCACGCACCGCAGGAACCCTTGCTGGAGGAGAGGCGCAACGTATCCGCCTAGCCAGTCAGATTGGTTCTGGTTTGGTTGGAACTCTTTATGTTCTTGACGAACCATCAATCGGTCTTCATCAGCGGGACAATCGTCGGCTGATTGAAACTTTGTTGCGTCTACGAGATTTAGGTAATTCGGTCCTTGTGGTCGAACACGATGAAGAAACCATTCGAGAAAGTGACTGGATCGTTGACATAGGTCCTGGCGCGGGCGAGCACGGCGGTGAGGTTGTCTACAGCGGACCGGTTAAAGGAATTCTGAAAGTTAAGGAATCGGTCACTGGTCAGTACTTATCAGGAAAGCGTTCGATACCTGTTCCGGAGTCGAGGCGTCAACCTAAATCGCAGTGGCTTGAAGTAGTTGGAGCGAAAGAACATAATCTGCAAGATGTCACCGTCAAAATTCCACTTGGCTGTTTTGTCGCGGTCACCGGAGTTTCCGGGAGCGGAAAGAGCACCTTGATTCGCGACATCTTGCTACCCGTGTTGATGCAACGGATCTATAAGTCAAAAGATGCGCCTGGAAAACACAAGCGTGTCAACGGTGTCGAACATCTTGACAAAGTGATTGACATGGACCAGTCACCAATTGGTCGTACACCTCGATCCAATCCCGCCACCTACACGGGTGTTTTTGACAACATTCGAAAGTTGTTCGCCACGACAGCAGAAGCAAAAGTACGTGGTTACATGCCTGGCCGATTCTCGTTCAACGTTCAGGGCGGACGTTGTGAAGCCTGTTCTGGGGACGGAACGATCAAGATTGAAATGCACT
The DNA here is from genome assembly GCA_937876415.1 of uncultured Actinomycetes bacterium. Lineage (GTDB taxonomy): Bacteria > Actinomycetota > Acidimicrobiia > Acidimicrobiales > Ilumatobacteraceae > Casp-actino8. Next base: position 9,636 of record CALEHE010000229.1, on the reverse strand, counting down.
TTCTTCCCGATGTGTATGTGCCGTGCGAAGTTTGCAAGGGAGCTCGCTACAACCGTGACACTCTTGAGATCACCTTTAAGGGCAAGACCATCGCAGATGTTTTAAACATGCCAGTCGCCGAAGCAGTTGATTTCTTTTCTAATCAACCAGTCATCGCTCGTCATATGCAGACCTTGGTTGATGTGGGTCTTGGTTATGTTCGACTGGGTCAGTCGGCGCCAACGCTGTCTGGTGGTGAGGCTCAACGTGTCAAATTGGCCTCAGAGTTAGCCAAACGCAGTACGGGTCATACGATCTACTTGTTGGATGAGCCAACGACAGGTTTGCATTTTGAAGATGTTCGTCGACTTCTGACGGTTCTGTCTCGTCTCGTTGATCAGGGAAATACGGTTTTGGTCATTGAACACAGCCTTGATGTCATTAAGACTGCCGATTGGATCATCGACTTGGGTCCTGAGGGCGGAAGTGGTGGTGGTCTGATCGTTGCTGCAGGGCCGCCTGAAGTAGTCGCCAAGACGAAGGGTAGTTACACCGGTCATTACTTGAAGCCCATGCTGGGTCTTTGATCGAGTCTGACGACTCCTACTGTCATGGTTGCTCGACCACCTGCTGGAACGATTCCAGAGCTACCCGGTTCATACCAATTTAAGGATGTCCACGGTCGGGTCATTTACGTTGGCAAAGCATCAAACTTGCGCCAGCGTTTATCAAACTATTTTCAGGATCCTTCGCAGTTGCATCCGCGCACTGCCCAGATGGTCGCCACTGCGGAGACTGTTGAATGGATGACTGTACGCAATGAGGTAGAGGCTCTCATTCTTGAGTTCAGTCTGATTAAACAACATCATCCGCGGTTCAACGTTCGATTACGCGATGACAAGAGTTATCCGTTTTTGGCCGTGACAACAGATGAGCAATGGCCTCGCGCAGTAGTGATGCGAGGGCGTACTCGCAAAGGAACACGATATTTTGGTCCGTATCCGCATGCATACGCGATTCGTGACACTCTTGATCTGTTGTTGCGCACCTTTCCGATTAGGACGTGCAGTCCTGGAAAATTCAATCAGCACAATAAATTGGGTCGCCCATGTTTGCTGTTTCATATCGAGAAGTGCAGCGGACCCTGCGTCGGCGAGGTATCGGCCGATGCTTATGCAGGACTGGTAAAAGAGTTTTGTGACTTTCTTGACGGCGACACTGATGAAGTCGTCGCAAAACTACAAGATGATATGAATAAGGCTGCTGCAGCCCTTGAATATGAAAAAGCAGCCCGACTTCGTGACCGGTTGCAGTCGGTGGCGAAGGCGATTGAGAAGCAACAGATAGTCGGCGAAAAGAGTGAAGACTTAGATCTGATTGGCATCGCTCAAGACGAGCTTGAAGCAGCGATTCAAATCTTTTATGTTCGAAAGGGTCGCGTTGTTGGGCGCAAGGGCTTCATTCTTGACAAAGTTGAAGACTTATCTCAATCAGGTTTGATTGATCGTATCATTGAGTCGTTGTACGGCGATGAGCCAGTTTTAGGCGTTCCGAAGATGGTCTTAGTTCCTGATTTGCCGATAGCCATAGCGACATATGAAGAATGGTTGAGTTTCCAACGAGGTTCTAAAGTTGAAATTCGTATTCCGCAACGTGGAGACAAACGAGAACTACACGAGTTAGTAACTCGGAACGCTAGTGAGGAATTTGTTCGCCATCGAATGAAGCGGTCGGCGGATCACAATGCTCGGAGTCGGGCATTAACTGAACTGCAAGATCTCTTGGGACTTCCCGAGGCACCATTGCGTATTGAGTGTTATGACATGGCGCATTTGCAAGGCACTGATTACGTCGGTTCGATGGTGGTGCTTGAAGATGGCCTGCCAGCCAAGCGAGAGTACCGTCGTTTCAAGGTGAAAGAGGTGCCCGGTAACGATGACTATGCCGCTATGGAGGAGGTATTGACGCGACGTTTTACCGCGTACATAGAGGAGCGCGAGCAACCGATTGAGACTGATGAGTTGACCCAACAACAAAAGCCACGATCCAAGAAGTTCGTTTATCCTCCTCAACTACTCCTTGTTGACGGTGGCAAAGGCCAACTAGCGGTGGCCGAACGAGTGTTGAAGAATCTCGGTTTAGATCATGAAATCCCGGTCGCTTCATTGGCCAAACGGTTTGAAGAGGTTTTCATTCCGGGTCAATCTGATCCAGTGGAAGTTCCACGGGGTAGTGACGCCCTATTTATGCTTCAACGTATTCGTGATGAAGCGCACCGATTTGCGAATTCATTTCATCGCGAGTTACGTGACAAAAGAATGGTCTCGAGCGCTTTAGACGGTATTGCAGGACTAGGAGAAGCAAGAAAAAAGAAGATCATCAAGGCATTTGGTGGAGTGAATGCGGTGAAAAAAGCTTCTCTAGAAGAATTACAAGCGCAAACGTGGTTGCCAGAAGACGTTGCACAAGCGATCTTCAATAAGTTTCACACTCCGTAAAATGTGATTCGCAAATTAGAAGTGATTCAGAATCTCGGTCCGAATCTTTTCGTAACTATCAAGTCGGGTCTGCGCATCTTTACCCAAGGTGAAGTCGGGGAAGATGATCTCATCAAAACCAAGTCCGATGAGTTGTCCAATCTGGTCAATGATGTATTCGTTTGATCCAATGATTGATCGGTCGTTCGGGGCAACCTTGCGAATCTTTTCAATGGTGTCTTGATCGTCAACGAGAAAGAACATTGCCTGAACCGATTTGTGGATGTCATTCCAGTCCCGATCCACCTTTTGACACGCTTGAGCGAAAGTTGCAACTCGTTCTGTTGCAGTAGAAACGTGCCCCCACGTGTTCCATTCATCAGCGAACCTCGCAGTGATCTTCGACATTCGCGGTCCACCAGTACCAACCATGATCGGAAGCGGCTCTTGCACTGGACAAGGTTGGCACGGGGCATCAACGATTGAGAAGTGTTTGCCGGCAAAGTCGGTTCGATCGTTGCGCAGCATAGACGCAACTATTTGAATAGCTTCTTCAAATCGATCAACACGGTCTTTGCCTTCAAGCAGATCTACGCCGTACGCCAAATGTTCATTGACTTGCCAACCGGCACCTACTCCGAGGGTGAGACGACCGTCGGAGATTTGATCAATCGTCGCCGCTGTGTTCGCTAAAACTGTGGGGTGGCGAAAGGTCGTTGGCGAGACGAGCGAGCCGATTCGAAGTTGTTGTGTGATCGCAGCGATCGCCGAAATCATGCTCCAGCATTCGAAGACGTCGCCATCTTTCGTCACTGATGATTCATCATTGGGCATGAAGTGGTCGGCGTACCAGAGACAATGCCAACCGGTTGTATCGGCATAAGTTGCGAGAGAGCGAACATCGTTCCACGACCTTTCAGGAGAAGGCCAGACAGAGAATTTGACGTTGGTTTTTGTATTCGTGGTCACCGCCAAAGGGTAGTCGTGTCGTAACCTCGCAGAGTGACTAGTAATTCTTCAATCAGCCCCAACGAAAACAACTTGTGGGAAGACAACGCTCAATGGTGGATTGACGGGTTTACCGACGGAGCCGATGCCGAGTACGAAGAACAAATCTTGCCTCTGGCGGCCGAAGAACTTCTCGGTATGGATCAGGTTCTCGATGTGGGTTGCGGAGATGGTCAAGTTTCGCGCTTGGTGAAGAGGCTGGGTGCAGGCTTCGTAGCAGGCATTGACCCAACATGGAATCAGGTGACGGTAGCGGCGGAACGCGGTGGTGGACTTCACGTCACTAAAGCCGGCGCTGATGGACTTCCATTCTTTGATGAAACTTTTGATGCTGTTGTGGCTTGCCTAGTGTTTGAACACATTCAAGATGTTGACACCGCTATATCTGAAGTAGCCCGCGTTCTTCGACCAGGAGGTCGCTTCTGTTTCTTCTTAAATCATCCGCTACTCCAAACGCCGGGTAGTGGTTGGATAGATGATCAAATACTTGATCCGCCCGAACAATACTGGCGTATCGGGCCGTATCTCATTGAACAGGAATCGAATGAAGAGGTGGAAAAGGATATTTTCATTCCGTTTATCCATCGTCCGTTGAGCCGATACGTAAACGCTCTTATCGAAAATGGTTTGTACGTGCAACGCATGCTCGAACCCGCTCCTCCTCCTGGATTTCTCGCTCGCGCCGCCGAATATGAAGATGCATCGACGATTCCGAGGCTGCTGTACTTACGTTCAGTGAAATTAGATGTCTAACAATTCGGCATTAAAAATCGGGGTGCAACTTCAGACGCACGAGGTTGCACCACCTGAGTATTACAAGATCGTGAAAAGCGCCCTCGGGATCGGAGTTGACTCTGTTTTTCTGTGGGATCACTTAGTACCTTTCACAGGAAAACAAGACGATGTTGCCTGGGACACCTGGTCGCTTCTCGGCTCGGTTGCGCCACTGTTTAATGGTCGCATTAACCAGTTGGGCGTTCTTGTGTCTCCGTTGTCAATTCGTGAGCCTGCAGTTTTGGCCCGCTCAGCGGCGACCATCGCGCTCCTGGGGAATGGGTCATTCATCCTTGGAGTCGGAGCAGGTGGCTTTGAATATGACGACCGACTGACTGATGCACCCAGAGACTTGGTGAGTCGGATGAAATTATTTGATCGAAGATTGCAAGTTCTGTGCTTTGAGGTCGGTCGGTTGAACGCTCAATTGGGAACTGACATTTCAATTTGGGTTGGGGGATCTGGCGAACGGGTCACAATTCCATTGGCGGTGAAGTACGCAGACGGATGGAACGGATTTGGTCCGCCATCTGGCTTCGCAGCGAAAGCCGTTCATTTGATTCAACATAATTTGGAACTCAGTGTGTTGCTGACCCCTCTTGATCTTGAGAATGATCTCGGCAAATACTTCGAAGCTGGGGCCCGGCATGTGATTCGTAGTCTTCGACCGAACCAAGATAAGACTTTCGATCTCGAGATCATCTCAGCAATGATCTCTGAGCGCGACCGAATGATGGGTAGTTTGTAGTCGTGGCAGACATTTTGGTGATCACCGGACTTTCTGGAGCGGGTCGTTCCGCCACCGCGGCTGTTTTGGAAGATCTTGGTTGGTATGTCGTTGACAACCTCCCTACTTCGTTGGTCGACACTATTGTTGATCTGGCGAGTGTCCCTGGATCAGAAATTGAACGCTTGGCGTTGGTCGCTGGTCGGCAACATCTCGAATTAATGCCCAAAGTTGCGGCGATGCGAGCGAGCGGACATCAAGTGCGAGTGATCTATTTAGATGCGTCGGACGCTGAACTCATTAAGCGATACGAATCGTCTCGGCGTCGGCATCCTCTCGACGGAGAAACCAGTGGATTGTTGGAGTCAATCCAACTTGAACGTCGTCTCCTAGAACCAATGAAGGGTGACTGCGACCTGGTGATCGACACAACTGAGTTGAACGTACACCAACTGAAGTCAAAATTGGTAGGAGCTTTTGAGGTTTCGGCACTTGAACGTTTGCAAGTTTCGGTTGAGTCCTTTGGCTTCAAGCATGGGTTGCCTCTTGATGCCGACATCGTGATGGATGTTCGCTTCTTGCCAAACCCACATTGGGAGGAAGGACTGCGGGCACTCACAGGTTTAGATCATCAAGTCCGTGAATTCGTTTTGGATCGTGAGGAGTGTTCGAGTTTTTTGCTGGGTCTCGTGAGTCTTCTCGAAACCGTTCTGCCTCATTACGCCGCCGAAGGAAAGAGTTATCTCACGATCGCCATTGGCTGCACCGGCGGTCACCATCGTTCGGTGGCCGTGGCCGAAGAAGTAGGTAGGCGGCTACGTTTGTCGGGACAACCGGTTCGGGTGTCACACCGAGATATCACCCGATAAGCCCGACCCTGAGTGGGGTCTTTTGTCATGTCTCCACCCTTGAAACGGTGACAAATCCTTTCGGCGGTCACCTCGCAGACTAGGTTTTAGTCGTCTGTAAGACGCTTCTAGGTAATAGTTGTCGTATTTTGAAAGGATCGCCATGACTGTGCGAGTTGGTATTAATGGATTTGGCCGTATTGGTCGTAACTTTTTCCGTGCGGTGCAGGCTCAGGGAGCCGATATTGAGATAGTGGCCGTGAACGATCTCGGATCGGTCAAGACCATGGCGCATCTCTTGAAGTACGACTCGGTCATGCGTCAATTACCAAACGACATCAAGGTCTCGAAAAACGGGATCAGCGTCGATGGTGTGGAGATCAAAGTTCTCAGCGAGCGCGACCCCAAAAATCTTCCTTGGGGCGAACTTGGTGTCGACGTCGTCATTGAAAGCACCGGCTTTTTCACTAAGCGCGATGCTGCTTCAGCCCACCTCGAAGGAGGTGCCCCACTCGTGATTGTGTCTGCCCCGTGCGACGGAGCCGATGCAACTTTCGTCTACGGCGTCAATCACAAGGACTTCAACTTCAAGACTCATAAGGTCATTTCTAACGCTTCATGTACGACTAACTGTTTCGTGCCAATCGTGAAGGTTTTGGATGATGCGTTTGGCGTCGAACAAGGTCTGATGCAAACGGTCCATGCTTACACCGGCGATCAGTCGCTTGTTGACGGTCCTCATAGCGATCTTCGTCGTGCGCGTGGTGCAGCCATCAACATCGTGCCCACAAGTACCGGGGCAGCAAGGGCAACCAGCCTCGTACTCGAGAGCATGAAGGGTAAACTTGACGGGACGTCATTGCGTGTGCCGGTACCAACTGGTTCAATCGTTGACTTCACAGCAAACCTCAAGAAGGCGGCAACAGTTGAAGAAATCAACTCCGCGTTTAAGAAGGCGGCCGCGTCTGGTCCATTGAAGGGAGTCCTTCGCTATACCGAAGATCCCATTGTTTCAAGTGACATCGTTGGCGATCCTCACAGCAGTATTTTTGACGCAGGCTTGACCATGAGCATGGGCAAAATGGTCAAGGTTCTTTCGTGGTACGACAACGAATGGGGATACAGCAATCGCCTGGTACAGACCACGTTGTTTGCTGGTTCGAAAGTTCCGAAGAAGGCACGTCGCTAATTAGCGTTGATGATGAGTAGAAGTATTCCAACTCTTGAAGACCTCGGCGATGTTGCCGGTAAGCGAGTTCTGGTACGGACAGATTTCAACGTACCGATGGAAACCGCATCGGACGGAACTCAAATAATCACCGATGATTTTCGTATTCGCGCGGCATTGCCCACTATTAATTGGTTGACCGAACGGGGCGCATCAGTTGTTTGTATCAGTCACCTCGGACGACCCAAAGGTGCAATCGAGCCAAAGTACTCCATGAATCCAGTCGTTCAGCGACTATCTGAACTTGCACCTGGTGTTGAGTTGCTTGAAAATCTTCGTTTCAATGCTGGCGAAGAGAAGAATGATCCTGAATTTGTGGCTGAACTTATCACTGGCGTTGACATGTATGTTGACGACGCTTTCGGGGCGGCACATCGGGCACATGCTTCGATCGTTGGCCCACCTAAAACTCTTCCATCGGCGATGGGACGGTTGTTGCAAAAAGAAGTGGAAGTACTTCTGACATTGCGCGAGAGCCCGAAGCATCCGTTTGTCGCCGTATTGGGTGGTTCCAAAATTTCCGACAAACTCGGTGTCGTAGAAGCGCTACTTAATGTGGTTGACTCGCTGGTCATCGGAGGTGCTATGTGCTTCACATTCTTGGCGGCACAGGGATATTCAATTGGCGATTCACTTTTTGAACCTGATCAGGTTGATACCTGTAAGCGCTTGCTCTCACTCGGTAAGGCAATTCATTTACCTGATGACATCATCGGTCTTGATGCTGATGGAAACTACGCCACGTATGGCCGCCGTTTGCCAGCCGGAGCCAAAGGTTTTGACATTGGTCCAGGCTCGGCAGCTGCCTTTACTGACATCATTATGGAAGCACGAACTGTGTTCTGGAATGGCCCGATGGGCATGTTTGAAGATGAGCGTTTCGCAGGAGGCACTCGAACAGTCGCTCAAGCAATGGCCGATACAAAGGCCTTCACAGTTGTAGGTGGCGGAGACTCTGCTGCTGCTTTGGCTGAATTCGGTTTTGATGATCAGGTAGATCACGTGTCTACCGGCGGTGGAGCGTCACTTGAATTACTTGAACTTGGCGACCTGCCCGGTCTCGCTGCCTTAAGGGAGGCCCCTAATGCCCGCTAATCCACGTCGACCTTTGATCAGTGGCAACTGGAAAATGAACATGAATCACTACGAAGCGATTCATCTCGTGCAAAAGCTGTCGTATTTATTAGGCAAAGAAGACTTTGAAAAAGTTGATGTCTCGGTACATCCACCGTTTACTGACATTCGCAGTATTCAAACGGTTCTCGAGAGCGACAAGTTAGCAATGCTTTTGGGTGCGCAGAACTGTCATAGCGAGGAAAAGGGTGCGTTCACTGGCGAGGTGTCTCCGGCCTTTTTGAGCAAGCTCGGAGTGAAGTATGTGATTTGTGGTCACAGCGAGCGTCGTCAGTACTTCAGTGAAACTGATGAGATCGTCGCCGCCAAAGTGGCGGCAGTGTTCAAGTTTGAAATGACTCCAATTGTGTGTGTGGGCGAAACTAAAGACGAGCGTGAAGCCAGTCAAACTCTTGAGCGAGTTGAATCACAGGTCCGCGGATCACTCAAAGGTCGCAAACCAGAGCAGATCGCCGCATTGGTGGTTGCCTATGAACCCATCTGGGCGATCGGCACAGGATTGACGGCAACGGCTCAAGATGCTCAAGATGTGTGTCACCACATTCGTTCAGTGATTCGGACTGAGTGGGGTAGTGAGGCCGCTGACAAGGTGCGCATTCAATACGGTGGTTCGGTCAAGGCGGGCAATGTTTCTGTGTTGATGGCTCAGCCTGATATTGATGGAGCTCTCGTTGGCGGAGCGAGTATCGATCCTGATGAATTCGCTCGAATTGTTCAGTCCACCACTAAGGCAACCTGACAGTTCTCGTTCGTAACTGGGCTCATTAGCTTGGTTGCGAGATTTTCCTGCGATAGAGACAACTGCGTCTAGGCTGAGGCCGATGTCAGAGTCACGGGTCCTCGAGAATGATGTGAATATTTCATCTCGATCTTCTGCAGTTGGTCTGTCGCCAACTCGTCTAGGTATCCAACGACTGCGCCAAGACCGTTTGGCGGTCGTTGGTTTTGGTGTTGTTGTGTTTTTCGTCTTTATCGCTGTTTTCGCCCCAATCTTGGTACAGCTTTTGAATATTGATCCCTATGAGTTAGACCGTGAAGCGATTAACGAGTTCGGTCTGCCGGCTGGTCCGCTGGGGGGTATTTCGTTTGATCATCCGCTCGGAGTTGAGCCTGGTACGGGCCGCGACATTTTGGGTCGTTTGATGTACGGAGCGCGTATTTCGCTTTTGGTCGGGACAGTCGGAACTGTTCTCACTACGGTGATTGGCGTCGTTCTCGGCATTGTCGCTGGTCTTCGTCGTGGTTTTGTTGATTCGTTGATCAGTCGCCTCGGCGATGTTACTTTGGCTTTTCCTTCGCTGTTGTTGATCATTGCTCTCGCCAACCCAATGACGCAGCGTTTGGAGTCGTGGGGAGTGCCAGCGGGAAACACGGCGCGTCTGACCTATATCTTGTCAATTCTTACAGTTTTCGGTTGGGTCTATATGGCTCGATTGGTGCGTGGTCAGGTTCTCTCGTTAC
>CALEHE010000228.1 GCA_937876415.1 uncultured Actinomycetes bacterium | reverse complement strand
GACATCATTCCGTGGGCAACTCCCGGAACTGCAATGCCTGATGGCCGACTCATTGAAACTAAGCCAATTGTGGGTATCCCCAGTGAGGGAATGTGTTGCTCGGCTCGCGAACTTGGACTTGGTGACGATCACGGCGGCATTCTCATCATGGACCCGTCAACGCCGATTGGTGTTCCGTATGGTCAAGCGCTTGGCTTGGTCGAAGAGATTGTCTATGACATCGATGTCTTGCGCAATCGACCCGATGCCTATGGTCAAGTTGGTATTGCTCGCGACTTAGCAGCTCGCTTCAGCGTTCCTTTCACGCTCAACAATCCAACTCTGGTGGTCTCTGGTCCAGCAAAGTCTGCGCCAGTCGACATTGTTGCCGGAGATCGTTGCGCACGCTTTACCACGATCATCATCAGCGGAATTCGTATTGCGCCATCACCCGATTGGATGGTGAGTCGCCTCGCTGCTTCAGGCATGCGCTCCATCAACAATGTTGTTGATGTGTCGAACTACGTCATGCTCGAAACGAATCAACCAAATCATGCGTACGACTTCGCAACTTTGGGCGGTGGCGGATTCAAAATTCGTTTAGCGGCTGACGGTGAAACGATGATCACCCTTGACGGGGTTGAACGAGCACTAACTACTGATGACCTGTTGATCTGTGATGCGACTGATCGCCCTATTGGCATCGCCGGCATCATGGGTGGACAAAATACCGAGATCAGCGATTCAACGAACACGATCGCTCTCGAGACCGCTTGGTTTGAGCCGGTCGGAATCATGCAGTCGGTCGCCCGGCTGAACTTGCGCACTGAAGCATCGGCGCGTAACGAACGTGGCATGGACCCGTTCGGTATTGATCAGTCAATTGCCCGCTTTGTTGAGCTATTGCGCCTCACCTGTCCAGACCTCGTGGTTCACGAGGGAATGGTTGATGCTCGTAGTTCTTCCATTCCTACACCGACGGTCATTGCGGTACGACCAAATCGCGTGAGCGCTTTGCTTGGTGCATCGTTCACAGCAGAGCAAATCCGTGCGCTCATCGAGCCCATTGGTTTTGCGTGCACAGCTTCGGGTGAAGCTCTTTCAGTCACCGTGCCGTCGTGGCGACCTGATTGCACTCTTGAAATCGACATTGTCGAAGAGGTCGCCCGTCATTTTGGTTACGACAAGCTTGGCAAGTCAGTTCCAAAGTCAACTCAACCTGGTGGATTGAGCGTTGTTCAACAACGTCGCCGACGAGTACGCGAAATTTTGTTGGGCCTTGGTTTCAATGAAGCCATGCCGCATCCGTTCTTGACTGACGGCGATCTACAAAATGCTGGACTGCCCGGTGAGGCAGTCCGCTTAATGAATCCACTTGTTGTGGGCGATGATGTTCTGCGTACATCGTTGCGACCTGGTCTGTTAAAAGCCATCGCATTTAATGAATCACATCGTCGTTCAGGTGTGAGCTTTTTTGAAGTCGGCCATGTGTATCCGACCAGCACCGATGTCTTGCCTGCCGAATACGAATCACTTGGTGTGGTGATTGCAGGCACCGAAGCGCCTCAGGCCGTTTCGGTGTGGCGAGAACTCGCTGGCTCAATGGGTTGGGGAGCGCGGCTTGATCAATCAAATGTGCCCGCAGGATTGCACCCCACACGGTCGGCCACTTTGTCTGTTGGTAAAGATGCGGTTGGTTTCGTGGGCGAAATCCATCCCGATGTTCTCGACGCGTATGGCATCACGCAGCGCGTTGCGGTACTTGAACTGAATCTGTCGCGTTTGCTTGAAGTTGAGCCCAAAGTTTCACAGTGGAAAGCGACAAGCCGTTATCCATCGAGCGATATTGACTTGGCATTTTCAGTTCCGACATCGGTGACAGCAGAGAAGATTGAAAAGTCGTTGCGCCAAAGTGCTGGTGCATTGCTTGTAGATCTGGCTTTGTTTGATGTGTATCGCTCAAAGGATGCTGGCGATTCACGCAGCTTGGCTTTCCGTTTGCGTTTGCAAGCCCACGATCGCACGTTGACTGATGCTGATGTTGCGGTAGTTCGAGATAAGTGCATCGCTGGTGCCAACAAACTCGGCGCCCAACTTCGCTAGAGAAATTTGCTTAATTCTGGTTCGGGTCGGCGGGGCAGTCGGCGAGCCAACTGACTTCGCCCTTTTGACGTCGTAATACCGCTTGCCAGAGTTCTTCAGGTTGATCAGTAAATACATCAGTCACAAGCGCGTTCAAAACAACCCACGCGCCGCCTTCAAGTTCGGCGTCAAGTTGTTGTGGACCCCAACCTGAATAACCATGAAAAATTCGCACCATCGTTGGGTGCGGGTTGATAGTCGTCGGGTCTCCATCAAGGTCAACTGGCGATACACAGTCAATCGACACAAAGGTTTGACCATCAGGGGTCTTGCCCGGGACGACGCCGAGACCGATTAAAGCCTTGGGGTCAACTGGACCACCACAAAACAGTTCGTTGGGCGGGGCGACTAGCGAATCCCACAGATCGAACTCAATATCTAGGTCATCACTTGGCCGATTCAGCACCAGTCCGAGTGCACCGCCTTCGCTGTGTTCAAGCATGTAAATGACAGTTCGGTCAAAATTGGGGTCGGTCAATGGGGGTGCGGCCACCAAAATGCGCCCCTTGGTCGAGGGGAGTGCGAACCCACGAGACTTTGCCATGAACCCATGTTCTCACGCCGACTCGGCGGGCGGGCGTCCTGGGGTCATGAAAGTATCGTTGTATTTCTATGCATAAGTCCGTATGATCTTGCACTGTGACGACGAGCCAAGTAATCAACCGCAAGAAAGCCGCCATTATTGGGGCCTCGGGCTACACCGGGGTTGAACTCATGCGTTTGATCGCTGGACATTCGGGTCTCGATCTCGTGGCGGCGACCGGCGATAGCCAAGCGGGTACGGCCGTTACCTCGCTGTATCCCAACCTGGCAGCGCATTACCCCGATTTGGTTTTCGGTGACTCAAACCCCGAGACCTTGGCCCAGCAGATCGATGGCGTCGATGTTGCATTCTTGGGTCTGCCGCACGAGGCGAGTTTGGCTTTGGCTCCAACTCTTGTGGGCAAAGTGGGATGTGTCGTCGACCTGTCAGCCGCCTACCGATTGAAAGACGCCTCGGCGTATCCACAGTGGTACGGCTTTACCCACGATCAGCCTGAGTTGTTGAGGCAAGCCGTTTATGGATTGCCCGAGTTGCATCGTGACTCTTTGGTTGGTGCGCAACTCGTCGCGACTCCTGGTTGCTATGTCACTGCGGCAACGATGGCGCTCGCGCCACTCGTGCGATTGGGTCTCATTCAGAATTCTGGAATCATCGTTGATGCTGCCAGCGGAGTCTCTGGTGCTGGTCGAGTGCCCAAGCAAAATAACAATTTCACGACAGTGAATGAAGATATGAATGCCTACGGACTTCTTGATCATCGGCACACGCCCGAAATGCAAGAGCAAGTCGGCGCTGAATTGTTGTTCACGCCGCACTTAGTTCCGATGAATCGCGGAATTTTGGCGACGTGTTATGCGCGGCCAGTCAACGGATCCTCGTTGTCTACGCCATCGCTACTTGATGCGCTGAAGACCTTTTACGCCAACGAACCTTTCGTGGTCGTTCGCTCTGAGTCGCCGTCAACTAAGGCAACGCTCGGATCAAACGCTGTGCATATCACCGCTCGCTATGACGAACGCACTGGCTACGTCGTCGTGATCAGTGCATTGGACAACTTATGTAAGGGCGCATCAGGCGGCGCATTGCAAGCGGCCAACGTTGCGCTTGGACTTCCAGAAACGTCTGGACTGACTTCGATTGGGGTTTACCCGTGAGTACACAGAATTCTTCAAGTGCAATATCTCCCGAATCACGGGCGGCTGTTCTCATTGAGGCTTTGCCGTATATTCGCAAATTTGCTAACAAAGTCATCGTGGTGAAGTACGGTGGCAACGCGTTGGCCGGAGCAACCGAATCTGACGCACTCGCACTATTCGCCGAGGACATTGTGTTGATGCGACTTGTTGGTCTCAAGCCCGTCGTCGTTCATGGTGGTGGACCCCAAATCAGCGATCTCATGACTCGGCTCGGCAAGACCACTGAGTTCAAGAATGGTTTGCGGGTCACCGATGCCGAAACGGTTGATATTGCGCGAATGGTGTTGAGCGGGCAAGTGAATCCACAAATCGTTGCTGCGATCAACGTTCATGGTCGTTTTGCAGTGGGTGTGAGTGGCGAAGATGCGACTCTGATTACCGCAACACCCAAAGATCCTGAACTCGGATTTGTTGGTGACGTTGAAAAGATTAACCCCGCAATTCTGCAGCGGCTCCTTGATGATGAGTTCGTCCCGGTGATTGCGACCATTGGCGTTGATGCAAATGGTCAGGCGTACAACATCAATGCCGACACCGTTGCTGGGGCAATTGCTGAGGCTCTCGGAGCAGAAAAGCTCGTGTACCTCACCGATATTGAAGGTTTGCGGAAAGTTGTGAGCGATCCGAGCAGTTTGATTCGTCAAACGACTCCCGATGAACTCGATGCGTTGATGGCCGATGGAACTATCGCCGGTGGAATGATCCCGAAGGTTGAAAGTTGTGTCCATGCCGTACGTAACGGCGTCAAGCGGTCGCACATTTTGGATGGGCGAATTCCGCACGTGTTGTTGCTTGAACTTTTCACTGATTCTGGTATCGGAACCATGGTTGAAAGTTCATATCGAAAGGCTGGTCAAGCATCATGAGCGGACATACATTCTCAATATCACCCAATCAGTACTGCCCGTTTATGCCCGTATTTGGTGCACCGGCAGTGATGTTCGAAAAGGGACTCGGCACCGAACTGTGGGATAGTAACGGCAAGCGTTACCTCGACTTCTTGTCAGGTATCGCCGTAGTTTCACTCGGTCATTGCAACCCAGTGGTCGCCGATGCAATCTCTCAGCAACTTTCTAAGTTGTTGCATGTCAGTAATTTCTTTGCGAACCCTGCAGCGACACAAGCCGCAATTGCAATTAACGAATTGATGTTTGAAGCATCAGGTGCTGAAGGTCAAGTTTTTCTGTGCAACAGCGGTGCTGAAGCAAATGAAGCCGCACTCAAGTTGGCTCGTCGTTTCGGCGGGCGAGGTCGACATGTCGTTGTTTCGGCATTCGGAAGTTTCCACGGCCGAACCTTGGCTGCGCTCGCCGCGACCGGTCAGCCAGCAAAGCAAGAACCGTTTCATCCGATGCCCGATGGCTTTCGTCATGTCGCATTTGGGGACCTGCAGGCTTTGGTTGATGTAATTGATCCGACGGTTTCGGCAATTCTCATCGAAACAGTTCAAGGCGAAGGGGGAGTTATCCCTGCATCGCGCGAGTATCTACAAGGTATTCGTCAGTTGTGCGACGAACGCGGCATGTTGATGATGGTCGACGAGGTGCAAACCGGATTCGCGCGTACCGGCAAATGGTTCGGATTTCAGCACGCCGATATCGTTCCCGATGTCGTCACGATGGCGAAAGCTCTCGGTAACGGCTTCCCAGTTGGTGCCTGTTGGGCCAAGCGTGAAGTTGCTTCAGTCTTTCAACCAGGTGATCACGGATCAACCTATAGCGGTACGGCAATTGCTGG
>CALEHE010000227.1 GCA_937876415.1 uncultured Actinomycetes bacterium | reverse complement strand
AACGAAACCGATAACGAAACCGACAACCACGTCTACAACGACGACGACCAGGAGTCATCCCAGTCATGAGCAATCTCGACATGAAAGAAGCCATCAAAATGTTGGCGGCCGAAAAAAACATTTCAGAAGAGACCCTTCTGCAAGTGCTCGTCGAAGCTTTGGCGACCGCGTACAAGCGTCGTCCAGGTTCGGCTGAAGAAGTTGAAGTGGGTCTCAACACCGACACTCTTGAAATCACGTTCACCGCTTTTGACATTGACGAAGACGGCAACTGGGTCAACCAGCGTGACGACACTCCCGACAAGAACGAATTGGGTCGCATTGCGGCACAGACTTTCCGTCAGGTGATGGGTCAGCGCATCCGCGAAGCTGAGCGCGACAAGAAGTTCGAAGAATACGCCAACCGCGAAGGCGACATTGTCACGGGCATCATTCAGCAAAACGATCATCGCTATGCCTTGCTTGATCTTGGCAAAGTGGAAGCCCTCATGCCACAAAGTGAGCAAGTTCCTTTTGAGCGCGCCACACCTGGCACTCGCCTCAAGGCATACATCGTTGAAGTGCGTCGTAGCGATAAGGGTCCGCAAATTGTGGTCAGCCGCACGCATCCCGGTCTCGTGAAGCGCCTGTTCGAACTCGAAGTTCCCGAAATTGCTGACGGCGTTGTCGAAATCAAAGCATGTGCTCGCGAACCAGGTCACCGCACCAAGATCGCGGTTTTCTCAAACGACAGCAACGTTGATCCCGTTGGCGCCTGTGTCGGTGCTCGCGGTGGACGCGTGCGTATGGTTGTGAACGAACTCAATCAAGAGAAGATTGACATCATTCCTTTCAGCGACGATTTGGCTGATTTCATTGCCAAAGCGCTGTCGCCGGCCAAGGTCACCGAAGTTCGTCTCAGCGAAGATCTCAGCCAGGCTGATGTTATCGTTCCCGATTTCCAACTCAGTTTGGCGATCGGTAAAGAAGGACAGAACGCTCGTCTTGCTGCTCGCCTTGCTGGTGTTCGCATCGACATCAAGAGCGAGACCCAGCACAACAATGAGCTCAACGGAATTTTTGAAGATGCTGAATACGCCGATGGCGAATGGATCTTGAACGCTGAAACTGGCGCTCAAGAATTCCACGCTGCCGATGGTTCAGTGATGAGTGTTGAAGAGTGGGAAAAGGTCACCGGAAT
The DNA here is from genome assembly GCA_937876415.1 of uncultured Actinomycetes bacterium. Lineage (GTDB taxonomy): Bacteria > Actinomycetota > Acidimicrobiia > Acidimicrobiales > Ilumatobacteraceae > Casp-actino8. The sequence goes on along the minus strand of CALEHE010000227.1, from coordinate 6,814 downwards.
TACTGCGGCAGCAGTTGAGGAAGAGGCATAGATCTCACATGACAACGTTGACTCATCCGGTGCGCACTTGCGTGGGATGCCGTTCTCGCAAAGAACAGCAGTTACTCACTCGCTATGTACGCAACGAAATGGGTCAGCCTGTCGTGTCTCGCACAGCGAGCGGACGTGGTGCATGGATGTGCGCTGAGTCGGCAAGTTGTTTTGAGGCAGCAATGAAAATGCGTGCATTTGATCGAGCCTGGAAAACTCGTTCGAGTGAGAAGAAAACAGTTAATGGTCGTCACCTCACCCGAGTCGCACAACCATGACAATGTAAAGAGTCGCCGGAAACACCGGCGAAAAAGCATCAAAGGACTGAACGCCGCGTGGCAACAGCAAAGATCAAAGTCAGTGAATTAGCGAAGTCCCTCGGCATGACTAATGCCGAGATGCTCGAACTTTGTAAGGCCAACAATGTGGCCGCAAAGACCCCTCAGTCAACTTTGGTTGAAGCATTCGTGCCGATGCTCAAGCGCAAAGCTGAAGCCGCCGGCCTCGTGCGCGAGGTTGCCCCAGTTGAAGAGGAAAAGCCCGCCAAGAAGGCGCCGGCAAAGAAGGCTGCTGAACCAGGCGAGGAAGCGCCCGCCGTCGTTGAGGTACCCGTAGTCAAAGTAGATGTTGCGCCTGTTCCAGTCGTCGAAGCACCGGCACCCGTCGTCAAAGCTCCGGTTGTTCAGGCGCCGGTCGCTCCTGTTGTTGAGGCCCCTGTTGTTGAGACCCCTGCGGTTGTTGCACCTGCTGCTCCCGAAGTACCGTCGGCACCATCGGGTTCGGTCGTTTCCAGCCGAACCGCTCCACGCGAGCCAGCCCGTGACGCAACTCGAGAAACTCCTCGTCCTGCTGCTCCGCGCCCGCCGGCCGCTGGTGGCGCACCTGGTGTCGCTGCGCCTGGCCGGCCCGCTGGCCCCCCGCCTGGTCGCCCGATGAGCGCAACTGGTCGTCCAGTTCCGCCGCCGCCTGGTCGCCCGATGAGTGCAACTGGTCGTCCAGTTCCGCCGCCTCCTGGTGGCCCGCGAACTGCACCTGCTCCAGGTGCTCGTCCAAGTGGCACTGGTTACGGTGGACCGCGTACTGGTGCTCCTCGTCCTGGCGGCGCCTTTGGTGGCGCTCGTCCCGCTGGTGGTCCTCGTCCGGCTGGTGCTTTCGGTACACAGCGACCTGGTGGTCCTGGTGGACCCGGCGGTCCTGGTGGCGGTCCTGGTGGTGGACCAGGTGGTCCTGGTGCTGGTCGTCCCGGTGGTGGGGGTCGTCCCGGTGGCGGCGCTCGACCGAGTGGTGGTCGTCGTGCTCCTCGCAGTGGTGGCCGTCGTCGCCGTCGTGGAGAGGATGATCTACAGCCGTCAATGATTTCGTACAGCGACGATTCGGCTCCGGTCCCCGAGGGCACCGTCGTTATTGAACGTGGTGTTTCATCTCAAGAGTTCGCACCGCGACTCAACCGCACCGCGGCTGATGTTGTGCGCTTCTTGTTGAAGAACGGTGAAATGGTCACGGCAACGATGACGTTGTCTGATGAACAAATGGAATTGTTCGCACTTGAAATTGGTGCCGAGATTCTTTTGGTTGAACCCGGTCAGCAAGAAGAAATGGAATTGCAGGCCCTCTTCGACGACAGTGATGACGACGACGAAACCGCGCAAGAACTGCGTCCGCCAGTGATCACGGTGATGGGTCACGTTGACCACGGTAAGACCACCTTGCTTGACAAGATTCGTAACGCCAATGTTGTCTCTGGTGAGGCCGGCGGAATCACTCAGCACATCGGTGCATACCAAGTAGTACAAGATGGCAAGAAGGTCACCTTCATTGACACCCCTGGTCACGCCGCGTTCACCCAAATGCGTGCCCGTGGTGCCCAAGTCACCGACATTGTTGTGTTGATGGTTGCTGCCGACGACGGTGTGATGCCTCAGACTATTGAAGCAATTAGTCATGCTCGCGCTGCTGGTGTGCCCATGGTGGTTGCGATCAACAAGGTCGACAAAGAAAACGCCGACGTGCAGCGCGTACTATCGCAACTCTCCGAACACCAACTTGTTCCGGAGTCGTGGGGTGGCGACACCATCTGTGTTGAAATGTCGGCACAACAAAACTTGGGTGTCGATGACCTCATCGAACAACTCACGATCGTTGCCGAAATAGAAGAACTCACCGCAAACCCAACTGGGCGCGCCAAGGGAGTTGTTCTTGAAGCCAACCTCGACACTGGTCGTGGACCAGTAGCGACTATTTTGGTTGATAAGGGAACCTTGAAGGTCGGTGACCCGATTGTTGCTGGTGGTGCGTGGGGCCGTGTACGCGCCATGATCGACGACAAGGGTAAGCAGATCAAAGAAGCCGGACCGTCAACACCAGTGCAGGTTCTTGGTTTGTCAACTGTTCCGCAGGCTGGCGACGAATTCCGTGTTGCGCCAGACGAAAAGACTGCTCGTACCGTTGGTGAAGCTCGTGAACAGCGTCTGCGTGCCAAGGCACAGCGTGGGGATGCACGAGTTCAGCGTGGTGTGAAGCTTGAAGACGTCTTCACGCAAATTCAGGCCGGTGAAGTGGCAACACTGAACCTCATTTTGAAGGCCGACGTACAAGGTTCGCTTGAAGCCGTCACCGAAAGCTTGCGTCGCCTTGAACGCGATGAAGTGAAGTTGGCTTTCGTTCACCGTGCAGTAGGTGGAATCACCGAAAACGACATCACCTTGGCTGCTGCCACCAACGCCACGATCCTTGGTTTCAACGTTCGTCCCGATCGTAAAGCCCGTGACCTTGCTGAAGCCGAACATGTCGAGATTCGTTCATACGAAATCATTTACAAGCTGCTTGAAGATATCGAGAGCGCGATGATCGGTATGTTGGCTCCCGAATACGAAGAAGTCGTCACCGGCGAAGCCGAAGTGCGCGAAGTCTTCCGTGTGCCAAAGCTCGGCGGCATCGCTGGTTGTTATGTCCGTACCGGACAAATCACCCGTGGCACCAAAGTGCGCTTCATCCGCGAAGGTGTCATCATCTGGAAGGGCGCGATCACTTCACTGCGTCGCTTCAAAGACGACGTTCGTGAAGTACGCGAAGGTTTCGAATGCGGTATTGGTTTGAGCGACTTCCAAGACCTCAAGCCTGGTGACCTCATCGAAACATTCGAAGAGAAACTGGTTGTCCGGACCTGATCATGGCGAGCACAGCTGTCGACCTTGAGTTTTTCTTTGACCCCATATGTCCGTGGGCGTGGCTCACTTCACGTTGGGTTAAAGAAGTTCAAGAGCTGCGCCAGTATTCGGTGACGTGGCGTCCCATTTCGTTAAAGATTTTGAATGCCAATCAAACAGCCGAGTGGTACACCCCTGAATACAGGCGTGGGCATGCCGCTGGTCACGACGGTTTGCGCACTGCCTGTGCGTTAGTTGATCACTTTGGTCGCGACGAAGGCAACGAAGCCGTTGATCGGTTCTACGCCGCGCTTGGCACTTTGGCGCATAAGAGTGGTCGACGAGACGAGTTTCGTGACAACACTGCACAGTTCATCGATGAATGTCTCACCATTGCTGGTCTCAGTACGACGCTCAATCAGACGGGCCAATCAACTTTTGATGATGTCATCGCAACATCGACCTCAGTAGCCCTTGAGCGCACGGGCAAAGATGTCGGCACGCCGATCCTCACATTCCGTCCTGGTCAAGCCAACGAGGGTTCATTCTTTGGTCCAGTCATTGCCCGTATTCCACGTGGTGAAGAGGCGTTGAAATTGTGGAACGCCGTCGAGGTCGTGGCGACAACACCTGGCGTCGCCGAACTCAAGCGCACCTTGCGTTCAAAACCAGTCTTTGACTAAGAACCAGGGTTCACGAGCGATAGCGTTCTTGGTGTGAATCGGCCACCCTCGCGCTCAGGTAAATCTCGCACCCCGTCGCGTAATGCAACGACCCATGCGTATCCGCGGGCCGCGCGCCTTGGCGAAACTCTACGTGAAGTTCTTGCCGACGAACTCGTGCGTATTGACGATGAACGACTTGAGTTCGTGACTGTCACCCGGGTTGAAGTTGACCCCGAAATGAACCGTGGCATTGTGTTCTTTGATTCGCTCGCTGGCGAAGACGGCGACGCTCTGATTTTGGAAGCGTTCTCCGATCACCGCAAGCGTTTGCAAAGTTCAATCGGGAAACAAGTGCGTGCCAAGAAGACACCTATCCTGTCGTTTCGTCCCGATGAAGTCATCCGCTCGGCCGAGCGTATTGAAAAGATCTTGCGTGAGAATCCGAGCCCGAGTCGTGAAGCAACCGTGAACGAAGACAACTACGTGCAGAAGAAAGTCTTTCCCGAGCCGGCAGATGTGGTTGAAGAAGACGAAGACGTTGAAGATACCGATAGTGAAGTAAACGATCTCGATGGCGAGGCGTAAACCCGCACAAGTACATGGTCTGCTGGTCGTTGACAAACCCGCCGGCATGACGAGTCATGATGTCGTTGACAAGGCTCGCAGAATTCTCGGTGAACGCAAGATCGGGCACTCCGGAACTCTTGACCCTGATGCCACGGGTGTTTTGCTGTTAGGTGTCGGCGATGCCACGCGGCTCTTGCGCTTTCTTGACAACGTGACGATTGATGGTCGTGCCACCACGTCAAAGTCGTACACCGGAACCGTGGTACTTGGCACTGAAACCACGACGCTTGATGCATCGGGTGAAGTGACGGCGACTTACGACATGTCGGCCATCATTGACGGTCTCACGATAGAAAAAGTCCAAGCAATCGTTGATGGCAACGTTGGTCAGCAATTACTTGGTGATGTCATGCAAGTGCCGCCGATGGTTTCGGCACTCAAAGTGGACGGCAAGCGTTTGCACGAATTGGCGCGTGAAGGTATTGAGATTGAACGCGAGGCCCGACCAGTGACCGTGCATTCATTTACTGTCGTCGCCGTCCGTGGCTATGAAGTCGACATTGATGTCACCTGTTCGAGTGGTACGTATATCCGCACATTGGCTGCCGACCTCGGAACCATCATGGGTGGGGGAGCCCACCTCAAGGATCTTCGTCGCACGTCAATTGGTCGCTTCACAACTTCTGATGCAGTCACGCTCGATGAACTGCAATCAGAGAATTCTCCAAATGATCCTCTGTCGTATTTGCGACCAGTGATTGATTGTGTGAACGGACTGTCTCGATTTGATGCTGATGCCGATGCCCGTGCGGCGGTCGCCGTAGGCAAAGTCTTGCCAGCAGCATTATTTGCCAGTGTCGGGCCGGCCCCGTGGGCGGTTGTCGATGCAGATGAACGGTTGATCGCGGTGTATGAGCCTTTCAGTAATGAGAAGGTGGGGGCAGATATGGCTCGGCCGTCAATAGTTCTGATCACACCTGAAAGTTCATGAGTCAGGCAGTCGTTATTTAGATATTTGTGACCAAATTTGAGATGTAGAACGAATGTCCCAGTCGGTTGCGCAAGTATCGTTTGCTTCTGTGCATGTGATCACCGATTTGAGTGCCATACCGACTGGGCTATTTGCCTCGGGTTCGGTTGTCACCATCGGCGCTTACGACGGACTACATGTCGGTCACCGCGAAATTATTGAGCAGGTCACCAAGCGGGCCACTGCTGATCGACGTACCAGTGTTCTTGTTACCTTCAGTCCTCACCCAGCGCAGATTCTGCGTCCATCAGAAGCACCGAAGCTTTTGACCGACCGTGATCAGAAATTGCGATTGCTTGAAAGTACGGGCATTGATGCAGTGGTCATGATTGCCTTTGACCGAATCCAGGCGCAAGAGACACCCGAAGATTTTGTCAAGCGGGTTCTGGTTGATGCGCTTGATGTGAAGTGTCTGATTGTCGGTGAAGATTTCTGCTTTGGTAAAGATCGTCGCGGCAACGTTGAACTACTTACACAACAAGGCGTTCAATATGGGTTCGTTGTTGAGCCAAGTCACTTGGTTGCTGGGCACGACGATGTCACTGCGAGCTCAACGTACATTCGCTTATTAATTCAAAATGGCGATATTGAGGCCGCGAACATGTATCTCGGTCGACAACATGAACTTGCGGGCACAGTTGTTCATGGTGATGCTCGTGGACGAACAGTTGGGTTTCCAACTGCAAACGTCGAAGTACCGAAGATGTTGTGTCAACCCGGTGATGGTGTCTATGCCGGTTGGTATGTGCGCCCAGCACGCGATGGTGAACCCGAACGCGTCTATCCAGCGGCCATCAATATCGGTCGCCGGCCGACCTTTTATGTTGATGCACCAGTGTCGTTGATTGAAGCACACGTGATTGGTGAGACAGATATCGATCTCTACGGTGAGGTCGCCACACTTCGTTTCGTCAAGCGTTTGCGTGGCGAGCAAAAGTTTTCAGGTGTCGACGAACTCAAAGTTCAGTTGATGCTCGATATTGCAAACGCTGAAGCAGCGCTAAACGCTTAACAAGTCTTTAAGCGTTTAAGAGTTTGTAGCCGGTGTTTCGCTGGGCCAACGTTCGTCCAAGTGGCGAGACCAAGGCATTGAAACTGTCTTCGCTCATCTTTTGTCCATGGTTGGCTCCAGCAGCACGACTGATGTTTTCGTCCATCAAGGTTCCACCGATGTCGTTGCAACCAGAACGCAGTAACTGTCGCGCGCCTTCTACGCCGATCTTCACCCAACTCACTTGAACGTTGTCAATGAGACCGTGATAGGCGATGCGGCCAATGGCGTGCATCAAGATTGTTTCGCGGAATGTTGGTCCGCGTCGTGAACGCTTTTGCAGATAAATCGGCGAAGCCATGTGGACGAATGGCAACGGAATGAA
>CALEHE010000226.1 GCA_937876415.1 uncultured Actinomycetes bacterium | reverse complement strand
ATGATCGGAAGTCAAACGGATCAAAGTCGTAGGTGATCAGAATCGCCAAACCGATCACGACTGGAGATATGGCAAGTGGCAAAATCGTGAGCGTTGATAATTGTCGGTTCGCCGATTGGCGGTTAGAGAATGCATATGTTGCGGCGATACCTGTTGGCAGTGCAATGCCGGCGGCAATGAGTGAATATTTAGCTGATGTTTGCAAGGCTTGCCAGGTATCAATTTCAATTCCCTTTTGGTTTTGCATTCCCAGAAGCACCCGCCAACCAGCCAGCGACCATGAACGGCCTGTTCGTAATGAAGATGCAATTAAGGCAAGTACGGGGGCGACAAAAAAAGCTGCGACTCCAAGAAGGAAACACTTGGGCCCTAATGGAAGTTTCTGAGGATTGAGAGTTTGTGATCGAAATGAAATGAGTTCGCTGGTACGCCCTCGAGACCAGATAAAGAAAATTGTCGCGATCAGCAACATCTGAGCAACTGCCAAAATGGCGGCCCCCGATAGATCTCCAAGTTGAACTGCTCGACGGTAGATCTCAATGTCAAGAGTCGCTAGTCCGGGGCCTCCGAGGATGGAGATGATTCCATACGAAGTGAAGCACATGAAGAAGGTGAGTGCTGCAGAAGACAAAATCGCGCTCTTGCCAAGCGGCAAGATAATGCTTTTCCAGATGTGTAATGGACTCGCGCCAAGCGTTTGCGCACAGTCAATGAGTCGATCATCGACTGAATTCCAGCGTGGACCGACAGTACGTACCACGATTGAAATATTGAAAAATGCATGGGCAATAACAATGGCCATGGTGCTGTGATGCAGACCTTTTGGTAGCAGTGCAAGAAACGCTGCACCCACAGCGACTGTCGGTAAAACAAAAGTGACCGTCACGAGCGCCATAAATACTTGTCGTCCGAAAAAGTCGTATCGGCTCAGGAACCATGTTGTTGGCAATCCGAGGCAAATTGTCAACGCGGTGGAAAGTAGGGCCTGCCACGTTGAAAAGATGAGGGCTCGTTGAACTGACGACTTGCTCCATATTGAAACAACATCGGCGCCACTGATCACTGAAGCAGAAAGCACAATCAACGGAATGACGGCGGCTATGAGAACAAGAATGACCGCCGGTATGGCGAATGGACTAGTTGAACGAAGTCTCATCTCAGGACAATGTCAGACCACTGTTCAATCCAGGCCTGTCGATTCTTGGAGATATCTTCTGGCGGGAGTGAGTAACTCGTTGTAATTGTTGGGGCGTAGTCAATGAAACTTTGAGGTAATGCAACATCTTCATTTGCGGGATAGACGAACAGGCTCTCAGGGAGCAGCGACTGAAATATGGGGCCAGCGAGATAGTCAACGAGTTGTTGCGCCTGTTTTGTAAATTCGGAGCCTCGCAAGACACCGGCGTATTCAATTTGTTGAAAACAAGTCTCGGTGGCCACACCGGTGACGGCAGGCGCGCCTTTTGGAAACGGGGGATCGGCAAAGATCATTTCGGCTGGAGGACTCGTTGAGTAGCTCACAACTAGTGGTCGGTCGCCTCCGTATCGCGTGAATGCGGTGTAGTAGGCCTCACTCCAACTGTCAACGACCAGCACATCGTTGGCGACTAGTTGTCGCCAATAGTCGGGCCAATTGTCACCGAACGCGGCAACTGTTCCGAGTAGAAAGGCTAAGCCGGGTGATGAAGTGGCGGGATTTTCAACAACCAACATTCCTTTGTACTGAGGCGCAGTCAAATCATTCAGTGTTGTTGGCGCTTCGGTTTCCATAACAGCCGCAATGTCATAGTTGACGCACACATACCCAAAGTCAACTTCGGTGGGGTCGCCTACAAATATTTCGCTTTTGATCGCTCGAGAAATAAAGGTGTTGTCAACTCCCCACATCACATCCCCTTCGGGGTTGCCCGATGTCAACGAAGCCTTTGCAACCATTTCGCCGGTGTCACCTGACAACGCAATCTGGACGGTGATGCCAGTCTCTTCAGTGAACGCATCAAAGGCCCCTTCAGGAGGAAGGAATGAGTCATAGGCGATCAACGTCAAGTTTGAAGTACTGGATGATGTGCTGCTACACGATGAAGCGATCAAGAAGAGCATCGCGAGGAACGACGCTCTCAGCGCAGGACGAACGAATTGAGTTTTCATTTTCATAATCCTTTTTGGGACGAGTTGTTCAGGAAACCTGGATACACCACTGCTAGAACACCCTCGTCAAGGTGAACGTGGACAGAATTTTCTTGGGCGATATTGCTTACTCCACGCGACGTTTGTGACGACAGAACTGCATCGTTGAGATTCCACTGGAGTCCATGGGTCGTTACTCCAGCAACCGAAGCGCCTAATGGCATCAGGCTGATGGTTGTCCCAGCGGCTACATCGTCGTGAAATGTGCGCGGAGCGTGCAGGATTTCAACGCGGTTGGCGCCGATCCAAGCCACGATTTTGTCGAGAGAACTTAATGAGTGATGCGAGAGAGCCGCTAAAACTCCGAGGACATGATCAATGCGATCGCCAGAACCCCAGAGCAGGGTGATGGTGCTGAAACCATTGACGACTGCATAATTCAGCGCGAGTTCCGTATCGGTTTGATCCTTTAATGGGTCGTACGAAATGACCGTCCAAGAAGCGTTGTTTGCTTGCTGTAGAGAATGGGCCGACACAGAGTCCATATCGCCAAGGAAAATTTCGGGAACCAGCCCTAGTTCTAGGGCATGGTCTAAACCAGAGTCAGCACAAATCACCGTTGGATGACCTTGAATGAAGGCAATCGACCGTGGGTCGGGACAGTCGCCGCCGATCACAATGAGTGCATGGGTTACATCGTTATTCATTCCAATCCCTCCGCTGGCATTACCCAGTTCAGGTTCTCGGGTCGGCGACAGCAGTCGCCCTCTCAGCCCACCGATCTCGTGAGCTCCCCGTTGTGTTGTAGCGGCTTTAGTTTACGTCTTGTTGACACATGATGTCGGGCTCAATGAAAAGAAATTTTGCCCGAGGTTGGCAATGAATGTGGCGATGAATGAGGCAATAATTGCCTTCTTGCTTACTTCTTGCTTACTTTTTGCATACTTCTTGCATAGTGACAGAATGACTCATGTCGATGTGAAGGGCGAATGAGGGGAATTGATATGGGAGATTCAATGAAGGGCCGCGTTGCATTGGTGTCTGGTGGCGGTCGCGGTATTGGTCGCGGAATTTGCGAGCTACTTGCGAGCGAGGGAGCATCGATAGCGGTGAATTATCGCAAGGACAAAGAGTCGGCACTCGAAACCGTTGCAGCAATCACTGCTGCAGGCGGCAACGCCAAAGCCTACGAAGCGTCAGTTGACGATCCCGAGGCAGTCGCGATCATGGTTGATCATGTCGTTGCTGACTTTGGTTTCATTGACATTCTTGTTTGCAATGCTGGAATCGCGTCTCGTGGTCAAGCAGTAGCCGATACCGAAGCCGCTGAAGTAATTCGATTGTTAAATACTCATGCGGTTGGTCCGCATTCTTTGGCGCGCTCTGCCTTACCGTCAATGCGCACTCGTCCCCGCGGCGACATTGTCATGATTTCTTCGGTGGCAACATCTCATATGACGGCCAATGGTGGTCCGTACAGCATGGGTAAAGCCGCGATGGAGGCTTTGGCGCTCACGCTGGCCAATGAAGAACGCCAACACGGCATTCACTGCAATATCGTCGCGCCTGGTTTAGTTGAAACCGATATGGGTCTTCGTTTGGCCCGCGCTATGACCGGCAAGCGTGAGATGGAAGACCTCCGAAGCCTTGATCAAGGTTCGCCTTTTGGCCGAGTATGTCAGCCGCTTGATGTCGCCAACGTGGTGCTCTGGCTGTGTAGCGAAGGGGCTGGCTATGTGACGGGACAACGCATTGAATGTGATGGCGGGGGACCTCGATAGATGTGCTGTGGCGGTCAATTGAGGTTTTTGTGACCACGATCTGACGAGGTCATTGACGACACGGGTAGCCTCACCCCTGTGAGTCCTCTCGCCCCCCAAAATTCACCATTCCAAAATGCCGAAGTCAGCAGCATCATCAGCATCACTGATGCTGCTCTGAGCGAACTCATTTCATTGCGCGACGCCGAAGAAGACGCGGCCTCATTGGGTTTAAGACTTGAGATTGTTAGCGGACCGGGCGAAGAATTTAAGTACGACTTGTCGCTGGATGAATTTCGTAAAGCAGCGTTTACCGATGAGGTGCGCACGCATAACGGAATGAAGGTCATCATTCCCGCTAAGGATGTTGAATTGCTCGAAGGAGCAATCCTCGACTTTTCGGCGTCTGGTGGTTTGGTGATTCGAAATCCCAATAAGCCGACGGTTCCGATGGTGGAGGGATTGGTGAATGACGACGCATTGTCAGCAGAAATCGAAGCAATCGTTGCCACTGAAGTCAACCCAGCACTTGCTGCTCACGGCGGTTTCGTGACATTCGCTGGGCACGACGAATCTGGCACCGCGTATCTCACGATGGGCGGCGGTTGCCACGGTTGTTCAATGAGCAAAGTGACGATGCTTGAAGGCGTCCAAACCACTCTCGTGGAAAAAGTTGCAGGGATTCAGCGAGTTCGCGACTTAACCGATCACAATTCGGGAGAAAATCCTTTTTATCGCTGAGGTCCGCGGATGAGTCGTCCGGGTAATTCACCAGTGAACGAGTCGTTGTCAACAGTTTGAACTCCCGCAACAAAAGTTGCTGTGTAGCCCTTGCCGTGCTGTACGAGTCGACGGCCATTTGCCGGTAGGTCGTAGGCCATGCGCGGTACATCAAATCCGAGATTGTCGTAATCAATGATGTTGATATCGGCGCGCATGCCAGGTGCGATGAGTCCGCGGTCGTGTAAACCATAGAACTCGGCGGTTTGACGGGTTTGGCGATGGACGATGAATTCAAGTGGAAGACGTGGGCCGCGCGTGCGGTCGCGGGTCCAATGGGTGAGCATGAAGGTGGGCATGCCACCATCGCAGATTGCTCCACAGTGAGCGCCCGCATCAGATAATCCCATACGTGTGTGAGGATGGCGATGTGCTTCGTAGGCCATTGAGAGGTCGCCATACGAGTAGTTGAAGAACGGTGCATAAATCATTCCGTTGCCATCGTTGCTGCACAACTGATCAACAATCAGTTGCATTGGATTTGCCCCAGTTCGCCGAGCGGTACCACCAATGGAATCTTCGCGACGCGGTTCGTAATCAATATCTGATCCGTCCACGAGCCACATGCCATCCAGTTTGTCTAAAACAATCTTTTGAAAGAGTCCACCGTCATTGGGCACTTCATTCAGAAGTCGTTCGCGACGCGCTGGTTCCTTAAGGGCCTGCAATCTTTCTTTCATCGGCAAATTTTGCACTTCGGCGTAGGCGGGATGGAAGAGCAGTGGATGTGCACTGCCTTCTAGGCAATACATGATGCCGATGGAACGGCCAGCAACTTGTGAGTAAATCGGAATGCCATCTATGTGGGCTTGGGTGAGTAGTTCAAGAACTGATCGCCATAGATCAGGTGATTGATCGGTCTGACTGAGGTTGACACTCACGGGACGACCAGATCGTTGTGCAAGTTCGCGCATCCATGGCCATTCTTCAATTGGTACACGCACATGTTCGGGCGAGAATTGGAAATTGCCATGGCCAACACTTGCCATCGCATCGGCAATTGCATACAACTCGGCGGGATCAACCATCGTGCCTGGAACGAGTTCTCCACTCTTCGATTTGTGTAGCGGTGTACGACTGGTTGAAAAACCAAGCGCTCCGGCGCGTAGGGCTTCTTCGACTAAACGTGCCATGTTGACGCAATCATCGGCATTGGCAGGTTCGTTATCGGCGCCTCGTTGACCCATGACGTACGCCCGCAATGCGCCGTGCGCGATTTGTGTTCCGACATCAATGACATAGTTCCGTTGGTCCACGGAGTCGAGGTACTCCGGGAAACTTTCCCATTGCCAATCAATCCCATCAGTCATGGCTGCACCAGGGATGTCTTCAACACCTTCCATCAGTTCGATGAGCCACTGATGACGATCTGGATGAGCGGGGGCAAAACCAACACCGCAGTTGCCCATGACTGCAGTAGTGACTCCGTGCCAAGAGCTCGGGGTCAACATTGGGTCCCATGAGACTTGGGCGTCGTAGTGGGTATGAATATCAACGAAGCCCGGCGTCACGAGCAATCCTTGCGCGTCAATGATTCGTCGAGATCCTCGACTGATTTGGCCAACTGGGGCTACTTCAGTAATGCGACCATTGCTGACTGAAATATCGGCCATTCGAGATGGAGCGCCCGAACCATCGACGAGGTTGGCGTTGGTAATGACGAGATCGGTCATACCTTGAGACTAGTAATGACCTCGTCATGTAAACGACCGTTGGTTGATATCGCCGAGTTCTGTTCGTAATCGCGAACTCCAAAGCGGTCGGTGTGGCGACCTCCGGCAACTTCTACGATTGCCTGAACCGCAGCATTGTCGTAGGGGGCTAACCCTATTGCATCAATTGCGATGTCAACGGCTCCTTCGGCGACCAGCATGTGCTGCCAAAAGTCTCCGTACCCGCGAGCGCGATAGGCCCTTTGTTGAAGAGCCACCAACGCCTGGGTGCCACCAGTTTGATCCCATCCCGAATTGAACGTGACGCTGACTTGTGCCTCGGAAATATTCGATACCTCAGAGACCCTCATGGGGCGTCCGTTAGCAAAAGCACCGATACCTTGAGCCGCCCACCAGCGACGGGGTAAAGCGGGAGCTGATATAACCCCCATCACTGGTCCATCAACATCGTGCACAAGCGCAATCAAAGTGGCCCAAACCGGTACGCCACGGACAAAATTTGAGGTGCCGTCAATGGGATCAATGACCCATTTCCACGGCGATGCGGCGTTACCAGCGTGTCCGTGTTCTTCTCCGTAGATCGCGTGATCGGGCCGATGTTTAGCGATGAGATCAACGATGACGGTTTCAGTATTGCGATCGGCCTCGGTGACTTCACTGTGATCTGCTTTGCGCGACAGAGTGAAATTTTGACGTTCAAAATACGGAAGTGAGACGGCATCGGCGGCATCGGCGATACGAATCGCCAATGAAAGTTCGTCGGCAAGATTGATGTCAGGTGCAGAGGTCATGTTGTTAGTGAGTCATCAGCGATTCACGCGGGTGCGGAATCGTATGCCTTGATAATGCCATCAGCATCGAGGCCGAGTTGCGCTAATAAGCGATCAGGTTTGGCATGGGGCATAAACTTTGTTGGTACTCCGAGTGATTCAACTCGACAATCTCCGCTGATTCCACTGATCGCGGCGGCGATAGACATACCGACTCCACCTTCACGGATGCCATCTTCGATGGTGATCACTCGTTCGTGTCGCGCTGCATCAGCACACATCTCTGGATCAAGTGGAGCGCACGAACGAACATCCCAGACTGTTGCTGAGATTCCTCTTTCGGCGAGCACGTCAGCGGCTTTGAGGGCCGCCGCCACCATTTTTCCGACTGCCAAGATGGCAATTTTGCGGTCACCCTCACGAAGGCGTAACGCCTGCAAACCAGAACCAACTTCGTCATTGCTCACTTGACGTGCGGTGCCTTTGGGATAACGAATCACCACGGGGCCGGAGTCGGTCAGCGACACGGCATCGTGCAACATCTGCTGCAGTTCTTGAGCACTCGATGGTGCCAAGACACGCATGCCCGGCACTTTGCACAAAAGTGCCATGTCATAGATGCCATGGTGACTCGGGCCATCGTCGCCGGTGATTCCAGCGCGATCTAAACAGAAGATCACTGGAAGGCGGTGCAACGCGACGTCATAGACAACTTGATCCCATGCGCGTGACAAGAAGGTCGAGTACAAAGCAACGATCGGTCGCAATCCTCCCATGGCCATTCCGGCCGCACCAGTGACGGCGTGTTGTTCAGCGATTCCAACATCGAAGAAGCGTTGAGGGAATCGTTCTTGAAAAGGCAGGAGTCCGGTTGGCCCCGGCATTGCAGCGGTGATTGCCACAAGGCGCGAGTCGGCTTCGGCTTCTTTCAGAATTGCATCGGCGAAAGCTTGGGTGTACCCAGACGGAACAGCCTTAGGAGGTCCGACCGCTGGATCGAATACCGGTGTGTCATGAAGATGCTTTTCATCGTCGTCTTCGGCCGGCGGATAGCCCTTACCTTTTTGGGTCAAAACATGAACAACGATTGGGCCTTCTCTTGATAAGTCTTCGGCATTACGAAACGCGATTTCAAGTTCGCGAACATCATGTCCATCTATCGGTCCGATGTAACGAACGCCCAGGGCTTCAAAAAATGAAGGCGGCTGCAAGAATTCTCGAACGGCTGCCTTGACGGCTTCCATTCCTTTTTCGGCTTGTTGGCCAACCACTGGTAGTCCTTGTAGCCATGATTCAATTTTGCGCTGACGCGAAACGTACAGCGGGTTCATGCGAATGCGCGTCAGACTGTTGGAGAGTTTTTCGGTGATGCGGTCGGGGAGCGGTGTTTTGTCAACGGTCTCAAGAACTGATGATTGTTGCGTGAGATTAGAAATCGTCGGGGCGTAGCTTCGTCCATTGTCGTTGAGCACAATGATGACGCGCTGTTTACTGTGACCAAGATTATTGAGTGCCTCGTAGGCCATTCCGCCGGTCATTGAGCCATCACCTATCACGGCAACGATGTGGCGGTGTTTGTCAACGCCTATTTCACGGGCCACCGACATTCCGTAGGCGTATGAAAGAACAGTGGAGGCATGACTGTTTTCGATGTAGTCGTGCTTACTTTCCTCGCGGCTGGGGTAGCCCGATAATCCGTCGGCCTGACGAAGTTGACTAAACCCAGCAGCGCGTCCAGTCACGATTTTGTGCACGTACGCCTGGTGTCCGGTATCCCACAAAATCGCATCAGTCGGCGAGTCAAAGACTCGGTGGAGGGCCAGTGTTAGTTCAACTGCTCCAAGGTTTGAGCCAAGGTGTCCGCTATTCGTAGCCACAGCTTGGACGATGAAATCGCGAATTTCTCCGGCGAGTTCGTTGACTTCAAGGTATGACAATCGGCGAAGATCTGCCGGTTCTCGTATGGATTCGATCGTCATAACGTCTTCACGCTATCTCCGTACGCCCGTGCCACAGAATTGGGCGATTCGGCAGGGCGTGACAGGGGTCAATGAGGATTGGATACTGCATCTACTGCCGCGGCGACAAAGAACTTTCGGTCAAGTCGGCGCTGGTTGAAGCGATGTAGGGCCCAGCCAGCCCACGCCCCAATGGCGAGGGCAATTTGACCACCCACGCCGTCGACCCAATAGTGATTACCGGTCACGACTATGCAAAACAATGTGGCGGCAGGATAGAGCAAGGTCGCTATTTTGGTCCATCTCCGACGCATGAGAGGCCACATTGCGAAGGCACACCAACTACTCCAACCAATGTGCATACTCGGCATGGCTGCATATTGGTTAGAAATTGATTTCATTGCCTTTGAATCAAAAGTCCACAGCGCTCCGCCGTAAACGGGCAAAGTATCCACGAATCCAAATGATCCGTCGTCAGCGGTCCCGGGTAGGCCATCAGCACCCCCGTCGCGGTACTTGCTCTCAATGCATGCGCCACCGAAACCACCCTGGGCAGGACAAGGTGAATCAAGTAAACGCGGTGGCATCAAGGGGAAAAGTGAAAATCCAATAATCGCAAGAGCGGTCGTTATAGCAAGTGTGTTGCGCCATTGCGGAAAGACATCCTTGCGCTTAGCGAAAAGAATCCAGAACACCGCGAACGTAACGAGAAAGTGCGCAGTGCCGTAGTAGGTATTCCAGAAACGAATAAACCAGCGAAATGGCAAGAACCAGTCTTGTACAGATTCTTCATGGAAAAGACCGATTGCTCGCTCTAGTTGAATGATTTTTTCGGCATTATGGAAAGCGCGTAGTGGCGTATCGCCGGTCTCAAGTGAGATATGGGCCGAGCCGAAAAGATTACGACTCCACGAGTAAAACAAATAGAAGACACCCATGATGAGCGCTTCTTTCCACCAATAGGTGCGATGCTCGCGCTGATGAGCACTGGAGTCTTGGACCGCATCCACCTAAACAATCTAGGCAATTAAGTGCCGATGGAGTACCTTCGTTCGGATGTCGTCACGAATTTTCGCTCGGAAGAACTATCCGTGGCTCATTTTTATGGTCGCTTTTATGACACTTCTTGGAGCGGCCGGATTTCGCTCAACTCCCGGAATCTTGATTGACCCCCTTCATGAGGAGTTTGGGTGGGGTCGAGGGACGGTTGGTACGGCGGTCAGTATCAACGTCCTGTTGTTCGGCTTTATCGGACCTTTTGCCGCGGCCTTGCAAGATAAGTACGGCCTTCGTCGGGTGACGGTGATCGCGCTGCTGGTGATTTCAACTGGCGCGTTACTCACCACACAAATGACATCTACGTGGCAGCTGTACCTCTTGTGGGGTGGCATTGTTGGCGCGGGCTCAGGATGTATGGCCACGGTCTTTGCGTCAACTGTTGCGAGCCGCTGGTTTGTGCAACGACGGGGTTTGGTCATGGGTGCTTTGACAGCGGCCACTGCGAGCGGGCAGTTGATTTTCTTGCCTGTGCTCACGCGAATTGCTGATCAGCACGGTTGGCGATGGGTGGGTTTCACCATTGCAATTTCTTCGCTTTCAGTCGTGCCGTTGGTTGGCCTGTTGTTGCGTAATTACCCTTCAGACATTGGGCTACTTCCCTATGGCGCTGAACATTCGTATGAACAACCTGTAGCTTCGGGCAATCCGATTCGCTCAGCGTTTACTGCGTTTACAGCGGCGCGACGAAATGGTGTTTTTTGGTTGCTCTTTGGCAGTTTCTTTGTTTGTGGGTTGTCAACCAACGGGCTCATTCAGACGCACTTTTTACCGGCTGCACACGATCATGGTGTGGCAGCGACGACAGCCGCGAGTTTTCTGGCGTTGATTGGAATTTTCGATGTCGTGGGAACGATCGGTTCGGGATGGCTCACTGATCGTATTGATCCTGCGAAATTGCTGATGGTGTATTACTCATTTCGCGGGGTCAGTTTGTTATTTCTTGATCCAGTTTTAGGAACTCGAGGTATTGGGTTAGCTGGCTTCATGATTTTTTATGGTCTTGATTGGGTGGCGACGGTACCGCCGACTGTTTCATTATGTGTTGAACGCTTTGGAGTCCAACAAGGACCGCTTGTCTATGGCTGGGTATTCGCGGGTCATCAAACAGGGGCTGCAGTTGCTGCGTGGGGAGCGGGTGCACTGCGCGATGCCACGGGTTCGTATCGTGAATCCTTCATCATTGCGGGTCTAAGTTGTGGCATTGCGGCGGTAGGGGTGAGCCGATTGCGTCGATCACGCCAACTGGTTGACCTATCGGCGTAAGACTGCCCTCGCGACCCCAATGTAGGATTGCGACGTGATTGACAACGACATTCTTGAACGTGTGCTGGCTGAAGGTTTACGAACCGGAGCTGACTTTGCTGAAGTATTTGCTTCCGATTGGCGAGGGACCGGCGTTGGTCTCGATGACGGGAAAATCGAACAACTTTCCACGGGGCGGAACCGCGGTGCCGGAATTCGTGTGATCGCTGGCGAAACAACTGGTTTTGCTCACACCGCAGATCTTTCAGAAGCGGGATTGATGGCGGCCGCGCGTGTTGCTGCTGAAGCGGCACGTCAAGGTGGCGGCGGAATCAAAGTCGTGGCTCTCACAACACAACCTTCTCGAATTGTGAGTCCCATTGAAATCGACCCTTCAACAATCGGTAAGGCGGCCAAAGTTGATTTGTTGCGTCGTGTTGATGAAGCGGCCCGTTCAGCAGGTGGGGCAATTTCTCAAGTGTCGGCTGGCTACTCCGATGGCCGGACTCGAATTGTGATTGCCAATAGTGATGGGCTTGTCGCTCATGATGAGCGTGTACGCACACTGTTACGCGTGAGTGCAGTGGCTAATGGTGATGCTGGAATGCAAACTGGTTTTGACTCGCTCGGTCACACAATGGGCTTTGAGTTATTTGACAAAGTCCAAGTTGAAGATGTGGCTCGCGCTGCGGCTGGTCGAGCATTAACGAAGTTGAAGGCTCGACCCGCTCCATCTGGCTCATTGCCGGTTGTGATCAAGGCCGGAAGTGGTGGGGTGCTGTTTCATGAAGCCTGTGGTCACGGTCTTGAGGCTGACCTCGTTGCTAAGGGTGCCAGTGTTTACAAAGGCAAAGTGGGCGAACTTGTTGCCTCACCTCTCGTGACTTTGGTTGACGACGGCACGATGACTCACGAATGGGGAGCGATTGCCATCGATGATGAAGGCCACCCGTCGCAATACAACGTTCTCATCGAAAACGGAATTTTGACTGACTACATGTGGGACTATCTGCGAGCGCGTAAAGAAGGTCGTCCGCAAAGTGGTAATGGTCGACGTCAGTCATACAAAGACTTGCCGATGGTTCGAATGACCAACACGTATGTTTTGAATGGCGAAGAAGATCCTGCCGACATCATTAAGGACACGCCCAACGGCGTCTACGTTGCGCATCTTGGTGGAGGCAGTGTGAATACTGCGACTGGCGACTTTGTATTTGGAATGACCGAGGCTTACCTCATTGAAAATGGTGAGATCACCGAACCATTGCGCGAGGGAAATTTGATTGGCAATGGTCCTCAGGTTTTACGTGATATTGATCGCCTCGGCAATGACTTTGCTATGGGTAATCCCGGTACCTGTGGCAAAGATGGTCAAGGCGTTCCCGTCGGAGACGGTCAGCCCACGTTGCGGGTTAAGTCGATGACGATTGGTGGAACAGCATCATGAGTACCCCCGATCGCAGCGCTGAATTGTTAGTGATCGCGGAACGAGTTGTAGCGATGGCTCAGCCTGGCGAACAAGTTGAGGCCTATGTCAGTCGCGGGCTCTCAACCGAGGTGCGTGTGTACGAAGGTGAAGTTGAACATTTCGTATCGGCACAAAGCGAAGGCATCGGGATTCGTGTGATCAAAGACGGTCGTACTGGTACGTCGTATTGCGGCACGCTTGATCCCTCTCAAATTGCTGAAGTTCTTGCCGAAGCTCGTGACAACTTGGGCTACGGCGAACCCGATGAATGGTCTGGTCTTGCCGAACCTGATGGCGTCGCGGTGGTCCCGCAAAGTCTGTGGGATGACAATCTCGAAAATACTCCGACCGTGCGCAAGATTGAACTCGCGAAGTTACTTGAGAAATTAACTCTGGCGGGAGACTCACGAGTTCGTGTTGATGACTCCAATTATTCAGATGCTTTTGGCGAAGCGGCCGTTGCGACCACGACGGGTATACGTGTAGCTGGCCGAGAAAATGGTTGTTATCTGAGCGTCGGCACTCTGGCTGATGATGGTGACGAAACGCAGACCGGATTTGGCTTTGCCGTTGGTCGTAATGTTGATGAACTCAATCTTGAACGCGCTGCTCGCGAAGCGGTTGATCGTGCAACGCGACTTCTCGGAGCAACCAAGCCCGAGAGTCGTCGAATCACAGTGGTGCTTGATCCATTTGTGACCGCACAATTTTTAGGAATTATTGGTGGAACACTCAATGGTGAAAGTGTCGTTAAAGGTCGAAGTTTGTTCGCCCAGCGAATTGGTGAAGCCGTTGCCAATCCGTTGTTGACATTGGTTGATGACCCCACTAATCCGCTGGCGTACACCGCTACCGATATTGACGGTGAGGGACTTGCAGCGCGTCGTAACGTGTTGATCCAAGACGGTGTCTTGCAAAAGTTCGTGCAAAGTACTTATTCAGCGCGTCGCATGGGCGTTACTCCAACTGGCAATGGTTTGCGGGGCGGATACGGCGGTTCGCCGAGCGCAGGTTGTTTGGCGTTACAGATCGTTCCAGGGTTGCGCAGTCAGGCCGACATTGTTGCTGGCATTGATGACGGCATTTTGATTCAGCAGGTCCAGGGTCTGCACTCTGGAGTTAACGCGGTTTCGGGAGACTTCAGTACCGGTGCCGCCGGTTTGTTGATCAAAAATGGAACAGTTGGGGCGCCCGTTCGCGAGTTCACGATTGCCTCAACTCTGCAAAAGATGTTGCTGGATATCGCTGAGGTGGGTGGAGACCTGGAGTGGTTGCCGATGAGTGCGACGGGCGTATCGCTCGTCATTCATGACGTGACAATGAGTGGCGCCTAGGGTCCATTGCGCTTCTGAACATCAACTCATGCACTAAACATGATGTGTGCCTATTTTTCACGCCATTGTTTTAGGGCTCATACAAGGTCTTTCTGAGTTTTTGCCCATTTCGTCAAGTGGGCACTTGTTGCTGGTTCCATGGCTATTCGGATGGAAGGATTTCTCCGATGTCTCAGTCGAAAAAGCATTTAATGTTTCGCTGCACCTCGGAACCTTGATCGCCGTTGTTATGTACTTCCGCCACGACTTAGTTCGTTATGTGCGCGATGGTTTGCGCATGGTTGTGCAGAAAAAGAAACCGCATACAACTGAAGGTCGTTTGGCTTGGTTGCTCGTCGTGGCCAGTATCCCGGCAGGACTTTTTGGCGCATTCGCAGGTAATTGGATTGACAAACATCTTGGCAAGCCCGTGATTATCGCCGCATCGTTAATTGGTTTCGGTTTACTGCTTGCTTGGGCTGATCGCCGTCGTGGCCAGCGCACATTTGAAGAAATGACGTCACGCGATGCGATCGCGATTGGGTTAGCTCAAGTCCTTGCGCTGAACCCGGGAACTTCGCGTTCGGGAATCAGTATCTCGGCTGCTCGGGTGATGGGTTTTGATCGAGACACCGCGGTGCGATTCTCATTCTTATTGAGTATTCCAGTGACGGCAGGAGCGGTCGCAGTGAAAATGTTGGATTTGTTCACCGACGGCATTCCTGACGGATTACTCATTCCGATGGTGGTCGGAATACTGACGTCAGGATTGTCAGGCTGGTTGGCAGTAGCGGGATTGTTGAAATTGGTCCGCTCAAAATCATTTGATGCGTTTGTGATCTATCGCGTTGTCGCCGGAGTGGCGATACTGGCGATCGCAGCCTCAGGCTGGCGTTGACGGCGCACTTGCCGGGGCGGCCGATGGTGACGGCGTTGCCGGAGTAGCGGCAGGAGTCGTAGTGGAGGACGTGTCGCCGCCAGCCGCAGTGCTTGTTGAAGGTGTGGTGCTCGATGAACCACCCCGACTGTCGGTCTTATAGAAACCGCCACCCTTGAAGGTCACGCCAACTGGCTGGAAAACTTTCTTCACCGGTCGCACTGCGCCATCTGCAGGATGGGGGTACTCGGTGAGGGCATCGTCGGTGAAGGCTTGATGGACTTCGATGGTCTCGCCAGTGTCGGTGAATTTGTAAACGTAAATAGGCATAAGGCTGTTCTCCGGACTTCAAAGTCTAGAGTCAGAGCATGTCGTTACCCCCACGCATACGCACAGCCGTTATTCCGGCCGCTGGGCAGGGCACCCGAATGTTGCCAGCAACGAAGGCGGTACCCAAGGAACTTTTGCCCATCCTTGAACGCCCCGCCTTGCAATTCATCGTGGACGAGGCTCTCGGTGCGGGGGTTGATCATTTAGTCATTGTGACTAGTCGGTCCAAGCCAGCAATTGAGCAGTATTTCGCAGCATCACCCGAAGTCGAGGAAAGTCTTGTCAAGCAAGGGCGAGGTGTTTTGGCTGAGCAGTTGCGTCGTTATGGCAACGATGTGCGTATTTCGTTTGCCTACCAGGACGCTCCACGTGGTTTGGGGCATGCCGTTGCGTGTGCTCGAGACTTTGTTGGTTCGGAACCATTTTTTGTGATGCTGCCCGATGAACTCATGCAGGACTCGCGTCTTTTGATTGACCTCGCGACTTTGACGCAGAAAACCGGCATTGGCGCGATTGCTTTAAAACAGATGCCAAAGGACGAACTCTTCCGCTACGGAATTGTGACTCCAAGGGGCGAATTGCAGACGAGTGAAGGGGTGGAATTTTTGCCGGTCGCTGAGGTCGTTGAAAAACCGCGCAACGATGAAGCTCCGAGCGATCTCGCCATCATTGGACGGTATGCGTTGACTCCCGATATTTTCGACATTCTGGATTCGTTGGCTCCGGGCGGAAATGGCGAGATTCAACTCACTGATGCATTGACGATTCAGGCCGAGCAAGCACCGTTGCACGGGGTTATTTCAACAATTGGTCGACGCGATGTCGGCAATCCGCTTGGCTGGATTGAAGCAGTCATCGAAGCCGGACTTGATCATCCAGAATTCGGTCAAGGTCTGCGCGAATGGATTCGCGAAGTGGTCTGACATTTAGTTCAGGCGCGTGAAGTGTCCAGGAATGTCGAGTGGTAAACCGAAAGTGTCAACTTCTACTTCGTGATCGTCGTGGTCATCGTCGCGTTGAACTTTCCACAGTTGTTCGGCGAGACGGGTATAGGTCAGGCGCGAACGAGTGACGCCAAGAGTCTCTGGATCTACAACGACCGAATCAATCAATGATGATGAGCCAACTTCAATCGCTAGTTTTCGTATCGCCATCACGCGGCTAAACGAACTACCTCGAACATCAAGATCGGTGCATCCTCCAATGTCGCGGATCTGCGCGCCATTCACTTCACCCCACTTGCCACGTCCATCATTGGCTAACCACAAGTCGGGTTCGTCAAGGTCGCGAAATAGCAACATTTGCTGCAGTTGCCAGGTCGCGGTGAGGCGCAAGACGTATTGGATATTGAGGCCAGTGATTTGGCTATTGATGGTCCACGATTCATTTTCAAAATGCAGAGTCAGGGTCTCGGTGTGGTCATTGGCGACTCCTTGCCAAATTGCAGTCATACCTTCTAGGGGCAAGTGACTGACATGGTTTGGCACCGCGCTCATGGGCTTAAGTGTAGAGATCGCCGTGGTGCCGATTTGTGGGTGCACCCACAATCAATTGTGGGTTTGTGTTAAACCGCCTGTCTTAAACCGCCTGTCCTAAAGCGCCGGTCTTGTACCGTCTGTCTTGTACCGTCTGGCTTGTATCGTCGTAGTTGTGGTCGCCGATGCTTTTACATCAAAACTGAGGTCGCTCGTTCCAATTCAGGAGGCTCGGGCACTGGTCTTGTCGGCGTGCAATACGTCCGAGCCAATCACGATTGACGTCAGTGTTGCGACTGGATACGTACTTGCTGGCGATGTTTCATCATCGGAAAATGTCCCTCCGTTTGCTAATTCGGCGGTTGATGGTTATGCCGTACGTGCCGAAGATACTGGCGGGGCCGGCTTGACTCAGCCGGTGTCGTTGCGGGTTGTCGGAGAAATCGCCGCCGGAGCAGCGGGTGATGTTGACCTTCTGGATGGAACCGCGATTCGTATCATGACTGGTGCGCCGATGCCACCAGGTGCTGATGCCGTGGTCATGGTTGAAGATACGAAATTTGTTGGCGAGCGTCATAATTTTGATGGTTCGCAAATTGTTCAGATTTTTAAAGAGTTGCGGTCGGGCGACGCACTTCGAGGTGCTGGTGACGACGTTCGTGTCGGCGACATGGTTTTTCAAAGTGGCACCGAGATTCGGCCGTCGGTCGCAGGAGTTCTCGCAAGTATCAATTGCCGAAAGCCTTTGGTGCACCCGCGCGTGCGCGTTGCGGTGTTATCAACTGGTGATGAACTCATCGATGACGGAAGTGTTTTGGCCCCCGGACAAATTCGAGAAAGTAATCGCACGATGCTCATGGGGCTCGTTCGGCAGGCTGGTGCCGAGGCGATTGATTACGGCATCATTCGTGATGACGAGAATGCCCTTGAGATAGTTCTGCGGCAAGCCGCAACTGAATGTGATGCCATTGTGACAAGCGGTGGAGTCAGTATGGGCGACTATGACGTGGTGAAGGCAGTGCTGTCACGAATTGCCGAGATGCATTGGATGCAACTGGCGATCAAACCAGCCAAACCTTTTGCGTTCGGCCTTTTGCAATCGGCAGGAGATCGCAGCGTGCCAGTCTTTGGGTTGCCTGGTAATCCAGTGAGTTCATTGGTGAGCTTTGAATTGCTCGCACGTCCGGCTTTGCGAAAAATGGCTGGTCATATTGAGGCTGCATGGGATCGTCCAATGATCAAGGCGATCGCTGATAGTCCGATTAAGCGGTCAACCGATGGCAAAGTTCACTATCAACGGGTGATTGCCCGTTTTGACGATGATGGCCGGCTACATATTGACTCGGTGAGGTCGCAAGGGAGCCACCAATTGGCAGCCACGGCTTTGGCTAATGCCATCGCGGTTGTGCCTGATGGTGACGGAGTTGTCGTTGGGGGAGAGGTCCTGACCATCCTTCTCGTATCCTGAACTCATGTCATCGACTGCAGTTGTTCGAGATCTGGTTGACCCGTATGGTCGAACCATTCGCGACCTACGAATTTCGGTGACCGATCGCTGCAATTTTCGTTGCACGTATTGCATGCCGGCTGAGGGCATGGTCTGGTTGCCCAAGACCGAAGTTCTGACCTTCGAAGAAATCGAGCGTTTGGCGCGCATCGTCGTCGAACATTTTGGGGTCGACGGAATTCGGTTAACTGGTGGCGAGCCCACGATGCGTGCTCACTTGCCGGTGCTGGTTGCCAAACTGGCTGCACTATCGGTGCCAAAGGAATCTGCCTCACCTCTTGCTGGCCAACCGATTGATCTGGCGATCACCACGAACGGCGCGACTTTGGCGAACTGTGTTGACGAATTGAAGTTGGCCGGAATTGCGCGAGTGAACATCAGTCTCGACACACTCGATCGAGCAAAGTTTGAACAGATGACCCGCCGTGATGAATTGCCGCGCGTATTGGCCGGAATTGATGCGGCAATTGGCGCAGGTTTCTCGAGCGTCAAGATTAACGCAGTTGTTGAGCGTGGAGTCAACGACAATGAGATTCTTGATCTCGCCGAATTTGGGCGAGCCAAAGGTGTTGAAGTGCGTTTCATTGAATTCATGCCACTCGATGCCGAAGGTCATTGGTTGAGCGACAAAGTCGTGAGCCAAGACGAAATCGTTGAACAAATTGCTCAAGTACACCCGCTTGAATTGATTCCAGCGCGTGGTGCTGCTCCCGCCGATCGATGGCGCTATCTCGACGGCAAGGGAAGCGTCGGTGTCATTCCGAGTGTGACTAAACCATTCTGCGGAGACTGTGATCGTGTGCGACTCACCGCTGATGGACAATTCAGAACGTGTTTGTTCTCGACAACAGAATTTGATTTACGTGATCTCATGCGCTCTGGAGCCGATGACGTAGCAGTGGCGGCCGAAGTTGAACGAGCCGTCGGCACCAAGTGGGCGGGACATCAGATCAATCAAGTGAATTTCATTCGACCGAAACGGTCAATGTCGCAAATTGGCGGCTGATTTCACTCGTTCTTGATCGGCTCAGTTTTTCAGGCCAGTTTCTCAAGCGAATGAATGGTGGTGTGGACCCCAGGACTAAAGAGCAGGTGTGGTTCACCTTCTGGGCGGGGGAGTCCGGCCGCAGTGATGAGATTGTCGTCAAGATGAAGCAATTCAGCATGATGAAGCGGCCACGGCTCGTGTTCAACTGCTCCGTACCACAACCGATTACCACGCGATGATGAGACGAGTCCCCAACGTGATGTTAAAAACTTCTCGAGGGGGCCAGGTTCAATTGGTGCGCCAATGCGAACAGCGAGTGCCGAAGCTGAGTGGTGGGGCCACTTGCGTTCAACATTGCTGGTCAATATTGCGCCTTCACCTTGTCCGGTCAACATGACCCGTGCGTTGCCGTAGCAATACGGAAGTTTGAATGCCAGACGTGCGACCAAAGTCGGAAGAAGTTTTTGTGTGTCGAGCGAGAAGAACCACACTGCCGATCGGCCCCGCGATTTGACGTACGTGCGGACATTGACTTCAGCGAAGTTTGAGGTGGTGGGAATCGGGGGAAGGCCCCGCAGTCGCAAGTTGCGCATGTTGAACGGCACGAGTCCCACGTAGGCATTGCCGGCAAAAGTGTCAAGTTCAACGCCCTCAGGAAGGAGTCGTTGGACGACTTCGGGCGAATATGCCCAATGCGCAAAGAGCAAATCTTGCCACTGCTGCGTCATAACCTTCATATGTCCATCGTGAAGCATGTAGTTCGTCGGTGTCTTGTCGGGACTAGGTGACTCCTGACTCGTTCAATCTCAATTGGCAGATACCCTTATGGATGTGACTGCGAGCTCAAATCAACCTGACTCTCACGTATCGAGATTGACGCACCTTGATCAGCAGGGCCAAGCGCGCATGGTTGACGTTGGGGCCAAACAGCCCTCGCAACGCCGGGCAGTCGCTCGCTGCAAGATCTTCATGAGCCCGGACACGATTGCTGCCGTGACTCACCAAGATTTAAAAAAGGGTGATGTGTTGGCCGTCGCCCGTATCGCCGGTATTCAGGCTGCTAAGCGAACGTCAGACCTGATTCCGTTGTGTCACCCGGTGATGTTGACAAGTACCTCGGTCAGCTTTGAGATCGCCGATGATCACATCCTGGTCGAGGCTCATGCCGAGGTGTTTGAGCGCACTGGAGTCGAAATGGAGGCCCTCTGCGCTTGTTCCGTGGCGGCGTTGACCATTTATGACATGTGTAAGGCCATTGATAAGTCGATGGTCATCGGTGAGTTGGCCCTGTGGGAGAAGACCGGTGGCGCTTCGGGAACCTATCGACGAGCCCCTGAACAGGGGAAATAGTCAAATTCGGAATTTTGGCGTGGGTGACCTGAATGCCGCTGCGTTCACCGAAAGTTCGCCTAATATTGCGTCGTTCGTCACGAATGTTGTAAAACTGTAATGAAGCGGGTTGCCTAGTAACCCGTGACCACCTCGGTGGTCGCCAGATCTTTCATGCACAAGCCAGATCACTGATTCAAGATTGAGGGGAGGAAGTCATCGTGGGCACCATTGTTTTGTTAGTAGTAGTCGCAGCATGGGCCGCGGTTCTCGTTCCTCCGTTATTGCGTGGTCGTCAGGACAATC
The DNA here is from genome assembly GCA_937876415.1 of uncultured Actinomycetes bacterium. Taxonomy (GTDB): domain Bacteria; phylum Actinomycetota; class Acidimicrobiia; order Acidimicrobiales; family Ilumatobacteraceae; genus Casp-actino8. Next base: position 6,980 of record CALEHE010000226.1, on the reverse strand, counting down.
GTCCCAATTCTTCGGTTGTCGATTTCCGTCGCCAGTTGTCCACCTTGCAGCGCTCGGCTCCAGTTCGCCCCGGATCGCCGATGCGATCGATGGCTCGTCCGTTGGCGCCATCGCCAGGTCGTCAACGCCCTATGCATCTATCGCACGCCACACCTACTCGTGGCATCGTTCGCCAAAATGTCAGCCGTCAGCATCTCATCAAACAACGTCGCCAAAATGTGCTGGTGACATTGGCCTTGGTGTCGGTGGGGTCAGCATTCATTGCCTTCACGACCAAGAGCGACCTTTTCATTTATGTTTTTGTGCTGTCGGCTATTTCGTTGGCTGGCTATTGCTACAAACTTTCCCAATTGCGCCGATACCCGAGCTCACAGCAGCCGTATCGCCGTGACTGGGTTCGTGCCGCCTGACGCGCACCGTCAATTCCTCGCTAGAGTTCAAACACCTTCGGGGGTGTAGCTCAGTTGGCAGAGCGCTACGTTCGCATCGTAGAGGCCAGGAGTTCAATTCTCCTCATCTCCACCCGAGACTTGACAACTTGTCGAACCGCACGCGTTGAGCGACGGCAACTAGGGTCACTGTTATGTCTGGTCCTTTGCATGGAGTCAAGGTTGTTGAGTTAGGTGTTTGGGTCGCTGGCCCTGCAGCGGCGGGTGTCTTGGGCGACTGGGGTGCCGATGTCATCAAGATTGAACCGCTGTCGGGAGACCCCGCGAGAACGTTTCAACGGATGTTTGGCGGAGATATGCCAAACAATCCGGTGTTCGAATTAGACAATCGCAATAAGCGCGGAATCGCCCTTGATATTTCAACTCCTGAAGGGCGTGAGATTGCCCTTGAACTGTTAGATCAAGCCGATGTCTTTGTGACCAACGTGCGGGTTGATGCATTAAAGCGGGCCGGTCTTGATTACGACACTGTCAGCGCCCGCAATCCGCGTCTGGTTTACGGACAAATCACTGGATACGGGCTTGAAGGGCCTGATGCAAATCGTCCGGGCTATGACATCGCGGCGTTCTGGGCGCGTTCAGGAATTGCGCACATGCTCACGCCCGAAGGTGGAGCCTTGCCCTTTCAACGTGGTGGAATGGGCGACCACACCACTGGCGTCACTTTTGCTGGTGTGATTTCGGCAGCGTTGTATCAGCGCGAACGCTCGGGTCTTGGACAAATGGTTTCGTCATCACTGTTGCGTCAAGGCGTCTACACGATTGGTTTTGATCTCAACATGATGTTGGGTTGGGGTCAGCATCCAATGATTGGTCAACGCACGCAGATGATGAACCCGTCAGTGAACAACTATCAAACTGGAGACGGAAAGTGGTTTTGGGTGGTTGGTCCTGAGGGTGAACGTCATTGGCCGCCGTTGGCGCGCGTGGCCGGACACCCCGAGTGGATTGATGATCCGCGATTTGTGACTCCGTTGCAACGAGCAATTAACCACAAAGAATTGATTGCACTCCTTGATGAAGCATTCTCAGGTAAATCCCTTGACGAGTGGGCCGATATTTTTGCGACCGAACCCGACATGTTTTGGTCGCCGGTGAATTCGGCCGAAGAAGTTCTGGCTGATCCACAGTTGCAACACGCGGGCGGCCTGATTGAAGTGCCCGATGAATACGGCACGACAACCATGATTGCTTCGCCGGCAGATTTTCACGGGACGCCAGGCGAGCCACGATGGATTGCTCCGAAGTTAGGTGAGCACACGGCTGAAGTTCTGCGCGAATTAGGTCGCAGTGATGAGGTCATTGAAGCCTTGTTCGCGAATAGCATCGCCGCCCCATTCGTCGAAGAGTAACTCGACGAGGAATAACCCGTTGGGGGCGAAAACACCCCGTTTTCGGTGGTTTGTAAGCCCTACCGGCTGCTCAGCCCAAGCGGCGCATGACATCATCCATTAATTGGACGACTTCAAAGGCGCATTGGATGAAATCTTCAACTTCACCGCCGCCTGGATCAACGACTTCTTCCCACGGTTCAAGTTCGACCGATGCCAAGTTGAGTGCAGCGATGCGCTCAATAAATGGACCGTCATGTTCAAGATGACGCGTGAGACGTTTGAGAGTTGATGTGCGATGTGCAACGTGTGGAAAGTTGCGACGAATCCATTCAACATGCTCGGGTGCTAAAGCAATGATGAGGTCGGCCGCATCAACATGGTGCTGTTCAATCTGTTTGCTGCGGTGACCTTGCGCTTGAAGTCCTATTTGTTTGAGTGCTTCGCGGGTTCGAAAACTGATGGGTTGTCCATCAACAGTCAGCGTGCCGGCAGTGACAACATCTAGATCGGGCCGACGATCATTAATGATCGCCCCGGCCATGACCGAGCGCGCGGCATTGCCAGTGCAGATAACGAGAAGTGAAGTCACAAGTGTTTAATTGATGTCGGCCATTGTGGTGCGCGGACGGGCTGCGGCCAACAATGGACGAATTGCTGCATCAACGTCTTCGGCTTCGGCTGGGGGAGTCGTGAGCGTTGGACCACGCTGCCAACTTTCGGCAATTGCCAAAAACATGCCGTTCGATTCGATGACTTGGCCAGTCACGTCTTTCGACAATGGCGAGGCCAACCACGTAACGATGGGAGCCACCCAACGAGGATCAAACTTGGCAAGCATCTCTTCGGGCAAGTTGAGATCTTCGGTCAAACGGGTGAGAGCACCTGGAGCGATGGCATTGGCGGTCACGCCATAGCGACTGAGTTCTTGCGCGGCGATTTGCGTGAAAGCGGCAATTCCTGCCTTGGCGGCTCCGTAGTTGGCCTGTCCTGGGTTGGCGTACAAACCGGCAACCGATGACGTGTTGATGATGCGCGCATCGTTGGTCTTGCCATCTTTTGAACGGTTGCGCCAATACTCGGCGGCAAAACGACTCGTACCGAACGTTCCCTTGAGGTGAACCTTGATGACTGAATCCCACTCTTCTTCGGCCATTGAGAACAACATACGGTCACGCAGAATTCCGGCATTGTTGACGACGACGTCAAGACCACCGAAAGTGTCAATCGCTTGATCGACGATGCTCTTTGCGCCGGCATACGAACTGATGTCGTCGGTGTTGGCGACGGCTTGTCCGCCAGCGGCCTTGATCTCATTCGCCACGTCTTGGGCGGGACCAGAGTCGCCGCCACTTCCGTCACGCGATGCGCCAAGGTCGTTCACCACGACGAGGCCTCCATGGGCGCCCAGCATGAGGGCGTATTCGCGACCAATTCCACGTCCGGCACCAGTAACGATGCAGACCCGACCTTCAACCATATTGTGTTTTTCTGGTTTATGATTCGACATGTCTTGACTTTAGGCGTTCAAGCGTGGGTTGAACGCAGTCGAATCAGCGAGAAGTCAGCCCCGTAACGCAGATAATTGCGATGGGTCGATGTATTCATCGAGTTGAGTGATGAGACCGTCATCGTTCAGCGTGACGATCATGACCGAATGAGCGCAGATTTCTCCGCCAGGAGCAGTTCCGCGAATGGCGGCCTGCCACATCCAGCCGGTGCTGGTGGCGGCAACTGCTCGAGTTTCCCAACGAAGGTTCGGGATGATTGCGTGCATCCGCGTCAAGGTTTTGCCGGTGCTCGCATACGGCACGCTTTTGTCATCAAAGTTGTGCCAAACCAACGCACCTTCAACGCACATTGACATGGTGATGTCAGGTTGTCCTGCATTTGTGGCAGCAGCAAATTGGCGGTGGTGTTCGAGCTTTTGTTCATTTGTTAAAGCCATCGTGGTGTCCTTTCAAGAACGAATGATGTGATCAAGTTGGAACGCCACCGTCAACGGTGAAAACCGCGCCGGTGGTGTAGGTGCTCGCATCGCTAGCCAAGAATAAGGCAGCGCCAACAATTTCGTGGGGTTCTCCGACGCGTTTGAGCGCAACGCGCTTCATCATTTGGTCAACCATGTCCCAGTTCCAGGCCTTGCTGATATCGGTGCGAAATGAACCTGGCATGATGCAATTAACGCGAACATGAGGTCCGAAGGTTTGCGCAAAGCCGATCGTCATTGCGTTCAGTCCAGCCTTGGCGGCTGTGTAGGGAATCACATCTGGGGTCGGGTGAATGGCGGCGATACTTGAAATGTTGATGATTGAACCAGCGCGGCCAGTTTCTTTGGCGCGCTCACTCATCCGCGAGCCAAGTAAAGCCGACAGTCGAAATGGTCCCTTGAGATTCAAGCCAATGACTGAGTCCCACATCTGCTCGTTGACGTTGGTGATGTTGTCGTACAACGGCGACTTGCCGGCATTGTTGACCAAAATGTCAACGCCACCAAATTCATTCCAAGCTGCATCAGCGAGGCCTTCAAGTTCATCCCAACGTCCGATGTGACACGCATAAGGCACACAGTTGCGTCCGGTCTCGCGTCGAACTTCAGCGGCAGTTTCTTCGCAAGACTCAATGGATCGACTCGCGATCATGATGTCGGCACCTTGATGAGCGAATGCCAAAGCCATTTCTCGGCCTAAGCCTCGGCTTCCACCAGTAATGAGGGCCGTGCGACCCGTGAGATCAAATAACTGTGCTGGGTTTACTGAAGGTTGGGGAGGAGTGACCATAAAAAGACCTTAGGTCGGGGGCGCCGATTACGCCGAGAGGTGCGAATCGGGCGAAACTATATGAATGGATTTTTCTGAGACAGATGAAGCCACGAGCTTTCGCCACGAAGTGCGCTCGTGGCTCAACGAGAAGCTGGTAGGCGACTACCGCAAATTAGGAACTTCAGCCGAAATGGGCGCCCATGATTGGCATGTTCGCGTGTCTTGGGAGCAGGAACTCGGTCGCGCCGGCTGGCTTGGACTCACGTGGCCCAAAGGTTTTGGTGGCCGCGAGGTGTCGGTCTCAGAAGAATTGGTCTTCGCTCAGGAATACACCTTGGCCAATGGTCCGCAACGCGCCGGTTTCTTCGGCGAAGGTTTGCTTGGACCAACGCTGATCACTTTTGGTTCGCCCGAACAACAGCAACGCTTTTTGCCACCGATCTTGAAAGGCGAAGAGTATTGGTGTCAGGGCTTTAGCGAGCCCGGCGCAGGCTCAGATCTTGCTGGAGTTCGAACCACTGCTGTGCTTGACGGAGACACTTGGCGTATTGATGGTCAAAAAGTTTGGACGAGTCAAGCCCAATTCGCGCAATGGATTTTTGTGTTGTGTCGCACCGAACTTGAAGAGAAAGCCCACAAGGCTTTGTCGTATTTGCTGGTACCCATTGATCAACCAGGCGTTGAAGTGCGTCCCCTCAAAGACCTTTCAGGGAATGATCACTTTTGTGAAGTGTTCTTTGATGGCGCTCTAACTTCTGCCGACATGGTGGTTGGCGGACGGGGCAATGGTTGGAAAACCGCAATGGGAACTTTGGGCTTTGAACGTGGAACCGCATTCATGGCGCAGCAATTGCGATTCGCGAAAGAGTTCGCCAATGTTCGTGCGCTTGCTCAAAATAAGGGTCTTGATGAAGACCTAGAAATTCGGCAACGTTTGGCGCGCGCCTATGGTGAACTTGAAATTATGCGGTGGTCAGGTTTGCGAAATGTCACGCGTTTCATTAAAGGTGGTCAGCCTGGCCCAGAGGGATCAATCGGTAAATTGTTTTGGTCAAAGTGGCATCAGCGACTCGGCGAACTGGAAGCAGATTTGCTGGGTGCAGACGCATTAGTCATGCATGACGAAGGCACACTTGAGCACGATTTTCAACACACGTTCTTATTCAGTCGGGCCCACACGATTTATGCAGGTTCAACCGAAATTCAACGCAACATTGTTGGTGAACGAGTTCTTGGTTTGCCACGAGAATAATTCGCAGCAAACCAACATCACATACGTTCGATAATGGTTGCGGTACCCATTCCGCCACCGGTGCACATCGTGATGAGTGCGGTCTGCTTGTCTTGACGCTCGAGTTCGTCGAGAGCGGTCTGCATGAGCATCGGTCCGCTGCCGCCGATGGGGTGACCGAGGGCAATTGCTCCGCCGTTGACATTCACGTTCTCGTTGGTGATTCCGAGTTCGCGCATTGCACGTAACGGAATCGCCGCGAATGCTTCGTTGATTTCCCACAGGTCGATGTCCTTGGTCGTCATGCCGGCGCGATCAAGGCACTTCTTTGATGCGGGCGCAGGAGCCGTGAGCATGATGACGGGTTCGGCACCAGCAACTGACGACATCACGATGCGGGCGCGGGGCTTCAGACCGTGAGCCTTGGCGTATTCGGGACTAGCGATCATGATGACGCCAGCGCCATCAACAACACCTGATGAGTTGCCAGCGTGGTGGACGTGATCAACGCCTGAAATTTCTGGGTATACCTGCTTGCACATTTCATCGAACGTGCGATCAAATTCCTTGAATTGATGAGCACCGAGTCGAGCAAATGATGCCGACAAACCAGCGAGCGATTCCATCGTTGTGTCGGGGCGCAAGTGCTCGTCCTTTGCGAGAGCAACAGTGCCATCAGGATTCAAGATCGGAACAACGCTGCGATCAAATCGACCCTCAGCTTGGGCGATGGCAGCACGCTGCTGACTTACCAATGCGAATGCATCAACATCTTCACGAGTGAATCCACCGATAGTGGCAATGAGGTCGGCAGAAATTCCTTGCGGAACCATCGGGAACATTTCGCGCAGTGCGGCGTTACCTGATGTGAAGTCGGGTGCACCTTCTGGAGCTGGCCAACGTGACATTGATTCGACGCCACCGGCTATCACGAGATCTTGGTGACCGGCTTGCACGCCCATGGCTGCCCATGTGACAGCCTGCTGACCCGAACCACAGAAGCGGTTAATGGTGACGCCAGGAGCAGTGACTGGCCAACCTGCTGCTAGCACGGCCATACGACCAATACACGCGCCGTGATCGCCGACGCTGTTGCCATTGCCAACAATGACGTCATCAACATCAGAAGTGTCAAACCCGACGCGCTTCTGCAAAGCGTTCAAAACTTGAGCAAGTAGTTCTTGGGGATGGATGTGGTGCAGCGAAC